>DAOVZV010000281.1 GCA_030634925.1 Sulfurovum sp. | reverse complement strand
TCTGGACATATAGTTATCTTTTGGGATATATTTGGTATATAAGTAGGCTCATCTCCTCCATCCCAATATGACAAAGACATAGATAATCCATCCAAAAATATCTCTTCACTTGTCTGATTTTGAGATAGTTTATCTTGTATAATAGATGGAAATATATCTTGTTCCAATACTCTATTTTGAGTACCCAAAAGTGCTGTTTTGATTATCTCTGTATATCTAGGGTCATCTCTCATAGTGTGATTATCCTCCTATCTTTTATAATAGCCAACATCTCTATACTCTTCTCATTACGCAAGAAAAAGGCATCAAATTTTTCACCTTTGGTATGGGCTAGGATATGACTATATAGTTCAAAGTCAAATCCAACTATAGGCATCGTATTCTCATCTATATCTACCAATATATAAGAACCATCTACATCTACAATGGATATATCTCTATGATGTTGAGGCATATCAAATATAAAAGGATAAGCCATTTTCTGATATTGATAAGCTATATTTGCCTCTTTGAGTGATACAAAAGAGTCTAACTCTCCTTCATATCTATCACTATTTTGACCTCGTACTTTGAGTACAGCTCGTTGCTTGATGATACCACCATAAAATGCCAATTTGGCTTGTATATAATTCTCTTGGATATATACATCACCAAATCCTCTACCTGCAAAAGAAAAGTCCAAAATATAAGCCCATCTATTGCTACTACAACCATATAGATATACTTTTCGAGATTTCAGATTATCATCTTCTTGATAATCTACTTTGAGTACTATCCATATATCATCAATCACCTCTGTAGTATCATCATCGAGTAACTCTTGCTTGGTCTGATACCAACCCAACGACTGTGCCAATTGAGACTTAAATTCACTATCAAGACTCTCATGAGAACGAATAGTCTTGACAAGCAGATGAAGCTTCCTCAATATCCTCAACACCTCATCTTCCCAAAATGAGCTATAATCTATGATAGATAATTGCCTAATATAAATATTAATCCCAGTTAGCTTTTTATCTACCATCGCTTTAGTTATTTTATCCCAATCACTAGGTCTCTTGTTTGGAAAATCCAAAAGTCCCTTTTTGATACTATCTTGTAACCAACGCTCAATATACTCAATATCACTACTAGCATCTACCCAACGATTTTGCTTATTCTTCTCTTTTTTCTCTATACTTTTTTTGGATACTACCTTTGAGACTGTAGCTGTGCTTTTGGTTCGTCTCTTGTCTATCCATTCACTTACCCAAATAGGCTCATCCATATCAGTCACAGAGTCTTCACCAAAAGAACTAAGATGATAACCCAAAGCCAATCCATGCTTACAAGGGAACTTACGACTAGGACAAGAGCATTTAAAAGCTATATCTTCTCTATCCAATTGTGTAAAATATGGTTTTTTGCCAGAGCCTTGTATCTCCACCCATATAGCTCGGCTACTACAACAAACATTACCAATACCTTTGGCAAATACTTTGCCTCCAGCCTTGATAGATGGTGCATCAGGAGCTAGATTATCTACCTGTTCTCTTGTCCAATCCATACTGTTTTCTCTAACTACGCATTTGGTACTTGCTTCATATATTCCAAAAGCTCTTCTTTTTTGATATTTAGCTTCTTTACAACATCATCTATAGCCAATTGAAAATCTTTTATCATAACAATAGCATTATCAAATCTCTCTTCTATCTTTCCCTCTTCTATTCCTGTTTGAACACCTATCTGATAAAATGGTGTTTTTTCTATATCTACTGTTAGCATCTCTACTCCTTTTTTAACTTCTTTTTCTAATCCTCTATTGGTAGAATAGAGGGTTACTATTTCCAAATAGTTCTCAAATGATTTATCATCATTCAACTCTCTAAGCTTTCTCAAAATAGTATTTACAACTATTTGTTTATCTTGTTCTTTGAAATCACAAAGTATAGATATAGCAATAGCAGATGGGTCATTACTCTTTAACAACTCTTCACAAGCTATATCTCTCATATCAATTATATCATAACTATAATCAATTTTATCTCTTTTGATTTTAGATTTCATATAACACTTCTCTTTGCCTATATAGACCATATATTGAGATACTTTATACTCCTCATAGAGGAATAGTATATTCAGTATAATATCTACACATTCGTAAGTGCATCTGTGAATGATGGTTGTTTTGTATCTCTATATGTACAATTTCATCACCATTTTTAAACAGTAAATCACTCTCTCTTGACTCTACTCTATTAAACTCTTGATTGATAATCTCCATATCTTCTTTTATATCAATATGCAATATATGTGTAGATATATCTCGTGCGATACTTTTTAGTATCTCTTTGCTT
>DAOVZV010000033.1 GCA_030634925.1 Sulfurovum sp. | reverse complement strand
GACCCTGCAAATGTATATAAGAAGAATTTAATCGACGCATATACTCGCAGAGGTCCACCCCACGCACCGATGATATATAGCATCGGTACAAGAGAAAGCTCCCAAAATAAGTAGAATATAATAGCATCAAGTGCTACAAACACTCCTACCATTGTCATCTCCAAAAATAGAAGAGTAATAATCATATTTTTGATATTTTTGGTAATAGACATACTCATCATACCAATTAGAGTCATCAAAGTAGTCATCAGAATGATAAATAGAGATATACCATCTACACCTACATAATATGAGATACCCATATCAGGGATAAGAGGTATCATCTCTACAAACTGCATACCTGCATTTGTCGTATCAAAACTAAACCACAACCACAAAGAGAGAAGAAACTCTATAGAGGCTACGGTGATACCATAAGCTCTTGCACTCTCTTTATCTACTATAAATCCTAGCAATCCTGCGATTGCTGGGAAGAATACTAATACACTTAAAATATTTTCCATTATTTCCCCTTAACTTAACATCGCTGAGATAGTAGCAATTACCAATAAAACCACACTACCAACTGCCATCCAATTTAAATAGTTAGAAAGGTTACCTGTTTGCATCCCTCTGACGCTATCACCACTATTGTAGAAGAACTTAGCAATACCATCTACAGTTGCATCTACTATTTTCAAATCTACATCTTTCCAGAATATCTCTGAAAGCATAGCATAAGGCTTTGTGATAATCTCCTCATATAATTGAGGAATGTAGTATTGATTTGCAAGAAGTCTATAGATAAAGCTATTTTCACACTTCTCATCTCTCTTGAGTCCGTTTGCATATTTTTTGTATGCCAACAAAATACCACCAACTGCAAATACCAAGACAATAGCTGTAAGGTATAATATAAGCTCGTGAGTATGATGACTCATCTCGTAAGCTGGTAGAAGTTTGGTGATAAATGCCTCGAAGTATCCCATACCAAAACCTGCGATAACAGCCAATACTGCTAGAGGAGACATAGCTATAAGAACATAACCATACATATCGTGTGGATGAATACCCAACTCTTTGTATCTGTGGTCTCCGTGGAATGTCAAGAATACTTGTCTAAAGCTATAGAATGCTGTCATCCCTGCTGTAATCACAAGTATCGCCCACAATACATAAGTACCTTCGTTGAACGCTGTCTCGATTATCGCATCTTTGGAGAAGAACCCTGCAAATAGTGGAATACCTGCTAATGCTAGTGAAGCTATACCCATATACGCGTAAGTCCACTTCATAGCTTTTCTAAGTCCACCCATTTTGAATAGGTCAAGCTCATCATCCATCGCATGCATAACATTACCAGCACCCAAAAATAGAAGTGCCTTGAAGAATGCGTGAGCTGCGAGATGGAATAGTGCTATCCAATAAGCACCAAGTCCAACTGCTGCAAACATATATCCTAGTTGAGATAGTGTAGAAAATGCGATAATTCTTTTGAGGTCACGATTGACCAACGCCATAGACGCTGCAAAGAATGCCACAAATGTACCAAGTGCTGCTATAAAGAAACTAACCTCTGGAGTCATAGAAAATAGAGGATTAGCACGAATAACCAAAAATACACCTGCTGTTACCATTGTAGCTGCGTGAATAAGAGCAGATACAGGAGTAGGACCTTCCATCGCATCAGTAAGCCAAGTATGTAATGGGAACTGTGCTGATTTACCCATAGCACCGATAAATAGTGCTAGTGCTGCTGTAGTCAATACAGTTTCACTGAGATATGGAAGCTGTGCAAATACTTCATCATATTGAAGACTACCTGTATTCCAGTAGATTATAAAGATACCAATAAGCATACCAAGGTCTGCTATACGGTTCATAATAAATGCTTCGTTTGCTGCCCATGATGGAGAGATTGATGGATTGTCTTCTCTTTTTTGGTCTGGCTTGTGATACCAAAAACCAACTAGAAGCCAAGAACATACACCAACGCCTTCCCAACCAATAAATAGTCCTGCGAAGTTATCACTCATTACAAGTACCATCATCGAAAATACAAATGCTGATAAGTAAGAGAAAAATCTATTGAAACTCTTGTCGTGACTCATATAACCTATAGAGTAGATATGAACTATAGTAGATACTAGAGTAACAACTGTCATCATAGTTACAGATATTTGGTCAACCACAAATCCAAAAGGAATATTTAAGTCTCCTGCATTTATCCAGTCCATCATAGTTACATGAACAACTCCACCTGTCGTATAGACATGGTATGCCAAAATAGCAGATGCCACAAATGAGACAAAGAGAAGAGCAGATGCTATAACACCTACAAATATCGCTCTAGGACTCATACCAAAGAAAGCTGCAAATAGTGAACCTACAAAAGGTGCAAAAAGTGCTATATATACTAAATTTTCCATTATTACCCTTTCATATTTGCTAGGTCGTCAAGGTCAAGACTTCCATATTTTTTGAACAAGATTATCAGTAATCCTAGTCCAACTGCCACTTCACTAGCCGCGATAGCGACGATAAAAAAGGCAAACATCTGACCAGTCAAATCATTGTAGTAGTGAGAGATAGCAGCAAATGCGATATTAACTGCATTTAGCATTACCTCTGTTGCGAAAAATAGCATCAATAGATTTCTTCTTCTTAGTACACCGACTAATCCGATAGAGAAGATAATCGCTGACACTATTAGGTAGTGAGAGAGTCCTATCATTTTTCATCCTTTACAATCATAATTTCATCATCTGCATCCATATCTTCTGTAAGACTGCTATCCATCTTCTTACCTGCTAGGATGATACCTGATATCATAGCAACCAAAAGCATCAATGCCGCAACTTCAAATGGTATTAGGTATTTGGTAAACAATACCATACCTACATCTTGTGCGTTACCCACACCCTCAGTCATAGGATATAGTGCTTGTACATTTTCACTAAATATCGGTGCTGAAAACATCAATACTAACATCAATGCACTCATTCCTCCTAGCAAAAATACCAAAGCGTCATTTGTATTTTTCTCTTTGATGTCTCTAGTGGCATCAAAAAACATCATAGCAAATGAATATAGAGCCATAACAGCTCCCACATATACAATAAGCTGAACTGCACCCAAAAAGTCTGCTCCTAATAAAAAGAAGAAGCCTGATATAAGTACCATACCTGCTGCTAGAGATGTCATAGCATATAGTAAATTACTACTCATTACTGTAACAGAAAAAAGTCCTATTGTTAAAGCCGAAAATAGGTAAAAGGCTACAATTTCATACATTTTAATCTCCTAATATGCTAATGGTGTTTTTTTGATATTTTCATCAGCATTTGGTGTTACTGCACCAAATCCATCATACTCTTGTTGTAGGTTTAGCTTGTCGATAGGTGTGAGCATATCTTCAAATATCGAAAATCCTGCTCTCTGTTCTGAAGCATTCTCATATCTACCACCGTGAACGATAGCCAACTCTGGACAAACTTCTGCACAATATCCACAAAATATACATCTACCAAAGTTGATAGTATATTCGCTTACCTCTTTTCTCTGATTTTCATCATATCGGGTATCCATAGAGATACAATTTGAGATACAAATCTTCTCACAAAGTCCACATCCAATACATCTATAGTGACCACTCTCTAGTAGTCTAAGCATATCGTGAATTGCTCTATATCTAGGAGATATAGGTAGCTTTTCAAATGGATATTTTACAGTATGCATATTGCCACCAAAAAGAGCATTTCCCATCTCTCTAATAGTGACCCAAAGACCTACAAATAGTTCAAGACTAAAAGTCCTCTTTACTACTTGTTTAAATCTATCCATACCACTCTTTGGAGTCTCTCCCAAATCAAGCGTTTTGTACACTTGTGTACCGACGGTTCTGTTTTTAAATTGTTCTAAACTCATAACTCCCCCTTATACCATTATCACGATACCAGTAACCACAATATTGATTACTGCTATTGGCATTAATACTTTCCAACACAACCACATCAATTGGTCTGGTCTAACATGAGGCCATGCTGCTCTTACCCATAACATCAAGAAGAAGAAGAATGATATTTTGAGTATAATCATCAACCAACCCAACTCATAACTTGAATCATATCCACCCAAGAATACTATAGAAGCTATAATAGCTACTGTAATCATATTGGCATACTCTCCGATAAAGAACATACCCCATCTCATACCTGAATACTCTGTAGCATATCCTGATACTACCTCTGCTTCATGCTCTAGTAAGTCAAATGGTGTTCTATTGGTCTCTGCAAATCCTGCGATTAGGAATAGTACAAATGCTACAGGCTGTTGCCATATAAGCCATGAACCTATTCCACCTGCTTGAGCGTTGTTGAAATCTACAAAAGATAGTGAACCTACAATCATAATAGGAGCTAGTATAGATAATCCTGTTACTACCTCATAAGATAAGAATTGTACTGCTGTTCTTGCACTACCGATGATACCCCATTTGTTTGCCTGAGACATACCTGCAAGAAGTGGACCATATAATCCAGCTGCCATCATACCAAGTACAAACAATATACCAATATTTATATCAGACGCAATAGATGGTACAAAAACACCACCTACCAATGGAATAGTCACACCAAATACCATCTCTGGTATAGTAAAGTCTGGAAATACAGGAACAGAAGATAGTGCAATAAATGCCGTTGCAGCTGTAATAGCAGGAGCTATTTTAAATATCAACTTGTTTGCATTTTGTGGTACGATATCCTCTTTTGTAAAGAGTTTGATACCATCTGCTGCTATCTGTAGTAGTCCAAAAGGTCCTACATGCATAGGTCCTAGTCGTCTTTGCATAAATGCAAGTACTTTCCTCTCAATATAAGTACCAAAACCTGCCAAAGCTGAAATCACTGCCAAAATAATAATGGCCTTTATGATTACACCTAAAGCAGTTACCTCTGGTAAATTTTCTACTAGTGTTGTTTCCATATTACACCTTTCTGATTGTTACGGTTTGGTATCTAGACTCACCAAAGAGACTATATACATCTTTAGCTGACTTAAAATCTGGTACTTCTACTATATCACCTTTGATTTTTTCATCTGCTACCACATCTAGTTCTATCGTACCATTTGCAAATACAACTTCGACCTTGTCTCCTAGAGACTCGGCTTTGTCTGGACTTGCATATAGTGAGAATGTCTCAAAGATTTGATTGGCTTTATCTGTAAAGTCATTGAACTGTCTAGCAGGATTACATCTATAAGCTATCTCACCTTCAAGGACATCACTCTCATCAAACTTATCTACTACTGGAAGCTCTACATCTACAGATGTTACGCTCAATCTATAACCACGATTATCTACACCCTCATTGGTATAACTATTTGGTAATGAGTCAAAAGATACCTCTTTGAAACCTTTGGCTGTTGGAAGTAGAGGTGTCCAATCTATAGTATTATCAAGAGATGATACTAGCTCACTCATAATATCATTGAGTTCATATCCTCCATAAGGTAGTCCTGCATTTGTAGGTAATACTCTTTTTGAAATAGATATCATAGTACCCTCTTGCTGATTGAAAGCTGGAATATCCAAATCTCCATCACCTAGTGCTGATAGTCTAAAGTCACCTATTTCATTGTATCCGATAGTATATCCTGTAGCTTCATCATCCAAATCACATATCAAAGCAACACCTAATGCATTTGATTTTGGAGGAGTCATCACTACTTTGATAGAAGTTGTAGCTTCGATAAGCGCTATCAATTTGGCTAGATTAGAAGCTTTTTTGTGATAGTAGAAATCTTCACCTATCATAAGTGAGAAATTGGCTTTTTTCTTCATCATCTTCTCAAATATAGCATCAAATTTACTAGAGTCGTTACCTAAAATATCTATAAGTCCATTACGAGTGACTGTAATCTCTTTATCTTCCATAGTTGTAACTTTTTTGCTTACCTCTTCTTCTTCACCACTATCTGCGTTTACTACTGTTTCAGTAACTGTCTTGATTACTTTCTCTTTGATAGTCTCTTTCTCTTCACGCTTGAAACTAGCAATATAATCTTTGACAGCACTTGGTAATTTCTCTGCATCAGCAAATAAATCAAGTATTAGATAAAGTGAAGCCTCTTCAAGTCCTGCTTTGTGAACAAAACTCTCTATACTCTTGCCAAATGTAGGAATAAGAGTATCTCCAACTGGGTGGAAATATAGACCAGCACCTTTGTTCATCTTCTGTACATTGTTGAAAGCATACTTCATAGCAGGAGAGTCATTTCTCATAGCCATACCCACAGATATAACAAAATCACTATTTTTCATAATAGCGTCTGTATCTGTAGTATATAGTGAGTTTCCAGAAGCATCATTATAGTAGCTCAAGAATTTTTGGAATGCTCTTACTTCAGGATTGTATAGCTTGATACCTTTTTCCTCTTTGAGAGTCTGAAGCATCATAGCCTCTTCATTTGTAATCATAGAATTAAAACGAATAGTCTCTGCTTTGCCAAATGCTTCTATAGCTTTTGCAAATGCTTCTTTATCTTTAGATACTCCAGCATTTTCAAAATCATAACCAAATCTAGCAGAACCATCTAATGTGCTATAACTCCACTCATTGGTTACTCTATATATTTTTGGTGTTCTATCTGCTATAGATGTAGGCTTAACCTCATAATATATCTGACTACCATCGCTAGAGTGAGCAGATACAGCAGGTATTCTAGTCAAATCCCACGCGTTTGTACTATATACAAAATCTCTACTTACCAATGCTCCAACAGGACAAACTGCGATACACTCACCACAATCAGAACAGTTAGTCTCACCAGTACCACTACTAGGAGCGATAACTGATTTTTGTAGTTTATTCCACATAGAGTAGGCATCTTTTGGCATAGTATCTTTATAATCTTTTGATAATACAGCCCCACCTCTTTTGACAGTAGTAATAGCACTATCACCTATCATATCTTTACAGACGGTAGTACATCTCTCACATACGATACAAAGACCTGCGTCATAATGAAGTATAGAACTCCAATTTGCCGTCTCTCTTTTGGTATCTGGTATCATATATGATTGACTATCTATACCTAATTCTAGTGTATAGTTTTGGAGTTCACACTCACCACTTTGGTCACATACACCACATTGGAGAGGATGATTGACATCATATACCTCCATGATTGCTCTACGCTCTTCCAAAATATTGGGAGTATCAGTAGTTACAGACATTCCCTCTTTTACTTTGGCATTACAAGCATAGACCTGTTTCCCATCTGCTTCTACAAGACAGATACGACACGCCAAAGTGGGTGAACATCTTGTCAAGTAACATATAGCAGGTATGAAAACATCATTGGCACGAGCAGCATTGAGGATAAATTCACCCTCTTTTGCTCTAAACTCTGTGCCATTAATGGTGATACTTATCATATTATCTAAAGTCTCTACTTCACTCATTATTATTTCCTACTTTTTCATTATTCATTTTGCTAAACTCTAATCTACTAAATCTATAAGAGGATACCAAAGGCGTACTTAATCCCATATCATAAGTAGGGTTCAATGCTATTGTTCCTTTCATAGATGAGTCAATCTTAAACACTCGTTCAAATACCACATTATCTATGGTAAATGTGATTTTATCTCCATCTTGAAGCTTTGTTACTTGTGCAAATTGAGCAGAACCCAATAGATATATATCACAAGACAACTCTTTGGACAAGTTTGTAAATGGTGAAAAATGCTCTGATGGATTACAATTATATACTACAGCCCCATCAAAAGCTTCTATCTCTGAGACTTCATCAAAAGCAGTATGAACAGAAGCTTTCATAGAGTTTAATAGATAACCTCTATTCTCTTCTCCTGTAATAGCAAAAGAGTCAGGAAGAGTATCAAACTCGACTTCACTAAATCCACTATCAGTAGGCAAAGACTCTGTATAATCAATAGTCTCTTCTGATATGATACCCAAAGCATTGGCTATATCATTTAGCTCATAACCACCATAAGATACTCCTGCATTTATACTAACTACTCTCTTGTCGATTGTAGTCATAGTACCCTCTTGCTGAACAAGTGATGGCATATCCAAATCACCATCACCTAAAGCTGATAATGTAAAGTCTGCTTTTGCATTATATCCTACACTACTACCACTTATCTCATCATCCAAATCACAAATCAAAGATACACCCATAGCATTGCTAGATGGTGGGATACATACGATATTGAAGTGTGCATATTTCTCTAATAGTGCCAATAGTTTTGCTATATTAGCTGATTGAGGGTGTGAATAAAGGTCACTTCCTACAACCAAAGAGAAGCCAGATTTTTTGATTAATGATTTTGCTAAATCTTCTAGCTCCTCTTCTCCTACATTGGACTCAGCACTTAGATTACCAATATCCAAATCATCCAAAAATGCTCTCACACCTACAGGTAACTCAATATCTTTAAGTAAAGTATCAACCAAAAGAGCTGTTACACCCTCTTCACTTCCTACTTCATACTTGATAAACTGTGTAACTATATTTTTCATCTCAATATCTTCTAGT
>DAOVZV010000158.1 GCA_030634925.1 Sulfurovum sp. | reverse complement strand
TTTTTGTCAAATGACATATCTTCTATATCTTTGCCATCTGTAGATGCACCATAAAATCTAAAGCCTATTTGAGATAGCTCGTTGATATTGTCTAGTATATTTGGGCTAATCATAAAAGGCATATCAAGCATAGCACCAGAACTAGTCCTAGTAATAGCAGAGATATTGAGCTGTTTGACTCCTGCTATGATGATACCATCTACACCCAAGGCATAAGCTGTACGCACGATAGCACCGATATTTCCAACATCTGTAAGACCATCTAGTACTAGTATGAAATCATTGTGTTTTATATCTTCAAATGAGGTCTCTTTTATCTCACTCATCTCTACCAATATACCCTGATGATTTCCACCTTTACACATAGACATAGCCCATTTCTCTTCGAGAAACTTAATCTTGTCATGGTAATTGTGAAACAACTCTTTTGAGAGGACATCTTTACTATTGGCACTCTTATTTGCTACATAAACCGTTTTTATTTTGTCCGAGTGGTGCTTTAGTGCATACAAACAGACTTGTTTTCCATATATTATCATAAAGTGATTTTACCTTTTTTTTACTTATACTCTCTAAGTTTTAATTATCTCATTATACCACTCTTTGACACTCTTATCACTAAGTTGTGCCAATAGTTTTGCTTTTGGCTTTGGTGGTATATCTATAGACAAAAGCTCTGTGAAGCTTAGACTATTTTCGCTACTCTGTTGAGCTTTTATCACCACTACCCACTCTCCACGGATTGTCAATGATTTGAGTTCTTCTCTAAGTTCTAGGATAGTACCTCTGTAGTATCGTTGGTACTTTTTGCTTATCTCTTTGGCTAGAAATATCTCTCTACTCTCATCTATAGCCAAAATCTCATCAAGAAGCTTCTCTAATCTATGTGGAGACTCATACAGTACGGTATTGTATCCATTGGTCATAGCTTCACTTAGTGCTGAGGCTCTCTCTTTGCCTTTGTGTGGCAAAAATGCAAAAAACAGAAACTTACCATCTTCAAATCCACTACTAGCATACGCTGTTGTCACAGCAGAAGCCCCTGGTAATACATCATAAGCTATAGAGTTGTTTTGGGCATACTCTACGAGCAGTTGCCCTGGGTCTGATATGATTGGCATACCTGCATCACTTACATAGATGATAGCTTTTTGACTCAATACATCACCTAGTTGAGCTAGTCTATCAGCTCCATTGTGTTCGTTGAAAGAGAAAAACTGGGCATCAGGATACACCATATCAAATCGCTCTTGCAAAAGTTTCAAAAGCCGTTTGGTATGGCGTGTATCTTCACATAAAAATATATCAGCACTCTCAAAGAGTCTCATAGCACGAATTGTAATATCTTGGGGATTGCCTATTGGCGTAGGGATAAATGTAATCATAATAAACTACTTAATTGTTATATTGAGAGGGTGTTCATATAGAACACCACAGCTTTATGAAAGTTTATATTTACTCTTAAACTTCTCTACTCTACCAGCAGCATCAAGGATTTTCTCAGAACCTGTAAAGAATGGGTGACATTCATTACAAATATCTATACTCATACTCTCTTTTTCTGTTTTGATTTCAAACTTGTTTCCACAAGCACAAGTTACAGCACATGCAACATAGTCTGGGTGAATATCTTTTCTCATTGTAATACCTTTAGGTTTGTTTTGTTTGATGGACAACTAATCCATTCTAGCCTTAGACTCTTCTATAATAATTATAGGTCATTGCAACACTCATTGGCGAGACAATATAGGGCGTGATTATATCCAAATAAGTTTAAATACTCCTACTCATCTTCTCTTAATAATTTATAACTATCCAATGCCCTTTGCATTAGGTCTCTATCAGGTACTTTTCGTCCTGCTATATATCCTATGATATTGTCATCATCATCTAGTTTTGGTTTTATTGCTACAAGTACTAGATAGTATTTACCACAAGCTGTCATATTTTTGACATAACCTTCCCAATAGTTACCAGATTTTATCATATCCCACATAGCTTTGAATGCTACTTTTGGCATATCTGGGTGTCTATTTATATTATGAGGAGAACCAATAAGCTCCTCTCTGCTATATCCTGAGATTTCTCTAAATTTACGATTGGTATATGTGATGATACCTTTTGTATCAGTCTCCGTAATCATTACGCCACCATCAAATGGAACTTCTATATCAATTGGTTCAGGTTTGGTAATCTCTTTACCAGTAATAGTATTTTTAATAACTTTGCCCATAGTCTAGTTCCTTTTATATTGATAAAGCTATATAATACCTACTACTAACTTATATTACAATTATAATTAACTTCAATTAAATATAGTTTGCTACAATTACACAATTAAGCCAAAGGGTATGATATGTCGATTAAAGAGATTATTGGGTCACTAATAGAAAATAGAGTATTGGTTATTGATGGTGCTATGGGTACACAGATACAAGACCTCAAAGTACCTGCCAAAGCGTGGCTAGATGAAGATGGCAAAGACCAAGAGGGGTGTAATGAGCTTCTAATAGCTACAGCTCCTGATATAATCAGACAGATACACAAACGATATGCTATGGCAGGGGCAGACCTCATCAAGACCAATACATTTGGTACGATGCCATGGGTATTAGATGAGTATGATATGGGTCATCGTGCTTATGATTTATCTAAAAAGGGAGCTGAAATTGTACGCAGTGTCTGTGATGAGTATAGTACAGAAGAGTCTCCTAAGTTTGTATTAGGCTCAATAGGTCCTGGGACGAAGCTACCATCATTGGGACATATCCATTATGACGAGATGTATGAGGGGTATAAGCTTTGTGCATTGGGTCTAATAGATGGTGGATGTGATATATTTCTACTAGAGACTTGTCAAGACCCACTACAAATCAAATCTACTATCCACGCGTGTAATGATGCCAATATCGAGCGAGGTGTAGATTTGCCCATTATGGTATCTGTGACTATTGAGCTTAGTGGTAGTATGCTCATAGGAACAGACGCTTCAACTATTGTAACTATATTAGAACCTTTTGATATATTGTCTCTAGGGTTCAACTGTGGTACTGGTCCTGACCAAGTCAAAAAACATCTAAGAACTCTTAGTGAGCTATGCAAATTCCCAATATCAGTTCACGCAAACGCAGGAATGCCACAAAACCGAGGAGGATATACATACTATCCTATGAACCCAGAGGAGTTTACCCAAAAGCAGTTGGAGTTTGTAGAGTTTGATGGTGTTAGCTTTTTGGGTGGTTGTTGTGGTACAACTCCTCAACATATCCAAGCACTCAAAAAGGGTATAAGTGGTATAAAACCCAAAAAACCAACAGGAGATATAGCTCCATCTATCGCTTCACTATTCAATACCACCGAACTATTTCAAGAACCAGCACCTCTACTCATAGGAGAGAGGAGTAACGCCACTGGCTCAAAAGCATTTAGAGAGCTTATCATCGCTAGTGATTATGAGGGTACTCTCACAGTTGGTCAAGCACAAGTGAGAGATGGTGCACACCTGCTCGATGTCAATGTAGAGTTCGCAGGGCGAGATGGAGCAAAAGATATGAATGCTGTGATGGAGCTATACAATCAAAAAATCCCTCTACCACTTATGCCAGATGCTACACGAGTGGGTACTATGGAAGAGGGACTCAAATGTATAGGTGGAAAACCTATCATAAACTCCGTAAACCTAGAAGATGGAGAGGATAAGCTAGATGAGATATGTAGATTAGCCAAAAAGTATGGCTGTGCTTTGGTATGTCTAACCATAGATGAAGTAGGTATGGCAAAGACCAAAGATGACAAGATACGAATAGCCGAACGAATATACGATTTGGCAGTCAATCGCCACGGCATAGACCCTAGAAATCTCATCTTTGATATGTTGGCATTTACAGTAGGAAGTGGTGATTTGGAGTACCGAGACGCTGCGATACAGACACGAGATGCCATAGAAGAGCTTCACAAACTACACCCTGAGGTTGGTTCTACATTGGGACTATCCAATATCTCTTTTGGACTAGACAAAAACGCTAGATTTTTCCTAAACTCTGTATTTTTGCACCACTGTATCAAAGCAGGTATGACATCTGTGATTATC
>DAOVZV010000053.1 GCA_030634925.1 Sulfurovum sp. | reverse complement strand
TAGGGTTTGCATTTTTTATTGTAGTAGGGTTCAAACTCCTAAATGAAGTTAGTGATATATCTATACTAAATCCTACATTTAAAGTCATTTATCAATCTATCCCTATGAAGTATAGATTGAAAGTCCTTGCTTTTAGAGAGACTATTATCGAGCCACTCGCTATGGGAGTGGCTGGTTTGGCACTTCTTGGTATTGGTATGCTTGATGATAGTATTATGATTGTCTATTATCTGCTTTTTGTATTTGCTATTGTATGGCTGTTTTTATCCAAGCTTCTAAAAGAACATTATGTCAATTCACTCAAAGATATGCTCTCAAAAAGGGAACTACTAGATGATGATATTCTCTCTGACCATATAGGTCAAGAAGTATTTATCAAGAATTTAGATAGTGATGATGAGATAGAGGTTCTTTACTCATTTGATGCACTAATCAAGATGAAGTATGATGATATAGATAGACTTATACTAAAACTAATTGACCATCCAAGTAAACGAGTTCGGCTCTATCTTCTTGATTTTATTGCTGATAAAGATATTAAGCATATAATGAGTATCTTAAAAAATCAAATCAATGAAGAAGAAGATAGTGAGGTTCTATATACACTACTAAAAGTATATTCTAAGCATCTCTCTGTAGATGCTATAGAGCTGGTATCCCAATATATACATAGCAAAGATAGATTAGTTCAAGAAGGTGCTATTATCAGTATGCTCCAATATTGTGGAGTTGATGGGATATTAATAGCAGGAAAGGTACTTAATGACCTTTTTGCATCAACCAAAAAAGAGGAAAATTTACTAGCTTTAAATATCTTGTCTAAAATGAGTATTCCTAGTTTTTATACTCCACTAGAAGAGGCATTAAATAGTAAAGATGAAGAGATTAAGCGTATTGCTATTATGACAGTTGGTAACTTGTCTATCAAAAAATTCATCCCATATTTACTCAAAAACCTAGAGGTAATACGATATAGAAATCTCTCATCTATTGCTCTTGGCAAGTTTGGCTCAAAAATTTTTGATGAACTATCTAGCTATTTCAAAGAGACAAAATTATTTGATATTAGACGCTCTTTAATCAAAGTATTTGCCAATATTGAGAGTAAAGAGTCTCATTTCTTTTTAGTAGATTACTCTAATAAAGAACCTCTACTTTTTGATGAGATTATTATCCATCTTTTTGACGGAGATTTTATCTGTAATGATGAGAGTAAAACTATTGAACTATTAGAAATTAGCATCAAAAATATACTATATTATATGATGGTTTTAGAACTCTTAGATAAAGAACAGTATTCCAATAGTTATATTGTCATAAAAGAGTTCAAAGACCAAAAAATTTACTCTTTGTTCTATATATTGGGATTTATATACTCCAAGACACTTATAGGACAAGTAAAAGTAAACTATTTTAATAGTGATGCCAATAAACAAGCCTATGCCATTGAGGTAATTGATAATATTGTATCAAATAAAATCAAGAAGATTATTCTTCCGATACTTGAACAGTTCTCACTAGATAGAAGGTTGTCTAGTTACTCAACAGAGTTTATCAAAAAAGAGGATGATATTAATAAGTTTTTTCTAAGAGTCCTCGAAGATGATACTATTCATATCGTATTAAAACTATCCATCATATATGAGATAGGACAAAATAGAGATAAAAACTACTTAAAGAGCCTCAAAAAACTGGCTAAAGTAGATGATATTGACATCAAACAGACTGCTATATGGGCTATAAAGCAGATAAAAAAAAGGTAAATTAATGTTATTAATGATTGAAAAGATAATTATTTTAAAATCGCTTGAACTATTCTCTGAGATTTCTGAAAAAGATTTACTATCTCTTGCAACACAACTAACTGAAATAGAGTACGATAGTAATAGTACGATTATGAAGCAAGGAGAACTAGGAACTTCAATGTATATCATTGTTCAGGGCGAAGTAGAAGTCATTATTGATGACAAAGTGGTAGTGAAACTAGGAGAAAAGAGTATCTTTGGAGAATTAGCAGCACTAGACCCAGAACCTAGAAGTGCCACAATCAGAACAACCAAAGATACACTAGTATTCAAGATAGAAAGCACAGTAATCTATAATCTAATATCAGAATACATAGATGTAGCTAGAGGAATTATCAAGATTTTATGCCAAAGAGTTCGACAAAAAAATAACTAAAATATATAATTATCATCCTCAAATAATTCAGTTGTATTATTTGTCTTTTTGACTGCTTGAGGGTTTTTTACTAGCCATTTGATGATATTATTTTGTAATAGTGAGCCGTTGTATCTGGATTTGGGGCTGTTTACTAGTATTACTACTGTGTATAGTCTGCCTGATTTGTCTTTGACATATCCTGATATATTTTTGACTCTATTTACTGTTCCTGTCTTCATCCATGCACGATTTTTGACTACTGTACCTCTAAATCTTCTCTTGATAGTACCATCTACTCCACCTATAGATAGTGTGTTTAGCCATCTTTGACCATATCTCTCATAGGCGTTATCTAGTATATCTGATAGCATCTTTGCTGATATTTTTGATTTTCTTGATAGTCCACAACCATTGTCTATTTTGGGCATATATCGGCTCAATGCTCCGTTGATATTGAGGATGTAGTTTATAGCTTTTCTACCTTTTGATACTGTAGCAGGAGCTCCATATACTTTTGCTCCAAGTAGTAGCATTAGGTGTCTTGCGTATAGATTGTTACTCTTTTTGGATGTTACTGATACTATATCTTCTAGTGTGTTGGCATAGTGTGTAAATAGTAGTTTGGCACTAGATGGTACTTTGGTTAGTTTGAGACCACCTGTGACATTGATGCCCTTTTGTTTTAATTTGCTTTTGAGGGCATAATAGAATGACTTGTATGGTTTTGTGATTACTTTGGATATTGTTTGTCTTCCACATCTTTTGGATATTTTGCCTTGGAGTATCATAGTAGGTATAGATTTACTTTTGCTGATTTTGACTCCTGGCCATGAGTATCTACCTCGACAAGGCTTATTGACTATTTTTAAATTATTTACTACTCTATAGCTTCTATCATTGTTTTTTCTTCTTGTTGTGTTGTTTTTGGGATTTAGATAAACTGTGCTAATTCTTTCGTTGAACATCATAGCATCAGGCATAGCGTTGTATGCACTATATATATTTTTGTCAAATCCAGAGTTATCTCTATTTCCTACATTGAAATAGCTTCTATCTATTACGATACTGCCTTTGATTTCTCTTATACCGTTTGACTTGATACGAGATACTATTCTCTTTAGGTCAGCATCATCTAGCGTAGGGTCTCCAAATCCTTTGATGATTAGATGACCATATAGTACACCATTTCTGATTTTACCAGTAGTATAAAATCTAGTTTCCCATCTATAGTTGAAGCCTAGTTTCAATACAGAGGCATAAGTACTCAATACTTTGATTACAGAAGCAGGGATACGCATTGTATCTGAATTGACAGAGGCTACTACTCCTCCACCTCTGCCTACTTCTTTGATATATATACTCACTTCACTTTTTTTGAGACCAGATTTTTTGATATAGTTTTCTATGGATTTGGGAGTAGCATATAGAGATATAGATAGTATGATATAGATTAATATAATTCTCATGATAACTCCTCATAAGCCTTGCATAATCTATCCATTGCTTCTTCTAATATCTCTTTGCTTGTGCCTATATTTAGTCTCATAAATCCATCTCCTGCTTCTCCAAAACTCTTGCCGTCATTTAATCCTAGTCTAGCCTTATATACAAAAAATTCTACTATCTCTTGTTGAGATAACTTCATATCTCTACAATCTAACCACATCAAAAATGTAGCCTCGGTGGTCAAGCTTTTGATTGGTATATTATTTGTAATTAGAGTCTTATTTACATAATCTATATTTGATTGTAGATGTAGCTTGAGATTGTCTAGCCATATATGACCCTCTCTATATGCTCCAATAATTGCTTCTATGCCAAATGGATTACCATTTGTGATACCCGATTTATCTTGTTCTAGTATATATATTTTGCGTTTTCTTCTATTTGGTATGATGGCATAAGATGTATTGAGACCTGCTATATTAAATGTCTTTGATGGAGCGTTGAGTATTATACATCTATCTTGTATCTTCTCAAAACTACCAATGGAGTGATGAAGCTTTTTATAGACTATATCAGAGTGTATCTCATCTGATAATATTATGACATCTTCTGCTATACATATATCTATTATCTTCTCTAGTTCATCTTCGTCCCATGCCCTACTAGTTGGATTGTGAGGAGAACATAGCATAAACATCTTTGCCTCTTTTGCTTTTATAGCAAAATCATCGAAATCTATGCTATATTTTCCATCTTTGTATATCAGTACATTGTCTAATACTACTCTATGTTTATGCCGTATAGAGCTTACAAATGGTGGATATAGAGGAGTTTGTACTATGATACTATCACCCTCTGAGGTATATGCAGATATAGCAAAATTGATAGATGGTACTACTCCATAGCATGGAACTATCCAATCTCTATCTATATGCCAATCAAAACGACTCTTCATCCAGTGTTGTATAGATTGATAATACTCATCAGGATATATCGTATATCCATATATAGGATGAGATGCACGATTAGTCAATCTATCTGTGATACACTTAGGAGATGCCAAATCCATATCAGCTACCCAAAGAGGTATCACATCTTCTGTATCAAACTTATCTATTCTAAGGTCATATTTTACGCTATATGAGCTTTCTCTATCTATCTTTTTGAACATATTTAATTATTATTCATTCTAAAAATCTACTTTCTCTTTGGCACTCTCTATCATAGAGACAAATATAGTATAACAGTTTGCAACAACAGCACCAATCACAAGACCAGTAGCTAGACTCTCATTTGCATAAAATTGCAAAGCAAAAAACGCAGGGATAAGGTGCAAGTCTGCTACCAAAGACCCAGCAAGAAGTTCAGCAGAGAGTAGGTTTCTTACACCTATTTTGAGTATAGTAGATACCATATTTACAGACCCTGCAATAAACAGTGCCACAATAGAACTCTCATACAAAAAAGCAGCTGATGTCGTAAGAGACATCAGTGTAAAAAACATATAAAAAACCTTACCCCAATTCATAGCAATCCTTTAAAATGATAGATGATAAATACTCTATTACATAGTCCCGTTTTCGTACATAGCTCTCATCTTCTCTTTCTCTTTTTCTCTTTTGAGTTGCATAGCTTCTTTCTCTCTAAATCCACTTACAGAAAAGCCCAACCACAATAGTATAGGAGAAGCTACAAATATAGATGAGTAAGTTCCCACTACTACACCTACAAGTAGAGTAAAGCTAAATCCACTGATAATCTCTCCACCAAATAAAAATAGTGTCAATACAACGAAAAATGTAGTAAGAGATGTAAGAGTCGTCCGTGATAGAGTCCTTGTAACCGATTCATCTATAATAGCAGATAAATTTGGGTCTTTGATAGTTCTTACTCCCTCTCTGATACGGTCAAATACTATGATTGTATCGTTTAGAGAGTATCCCAATATAGTGAGAAGTGCAGCTAATATATCAAGATTTACTTCTATCTTAAATAGTACAATCATACCCATAGCAATAGTTCCATCGTGTCCCAATGATATCACAGATGATATAGCAAAACGCCACTCAAATCTAAATGATACATATATAAGGATACCAATGATAGCTAGTACCATCGCCATAAGTCCCTGTTCTCTTAGTTCTGAACCGACTTTTGCACCAACCATATCTACTCTTCTTACCTCAAATTTACCAGTGCTTTGTAGTAGTCCACGGACTTTGTCTCCTACATCTTCACCCAAATTCTTTGAACTCATTTTGGTTTTTATGACTACTTCTTGGTCTGAACCAAAGAATGTAACAGTAGCACCTTTATAGTTCTGGTCAGAGTCTATAGCTTCTCTAATTTTGGATAGTGGAGCTTTGCCCTCATACTTGACTTGTATAAGAGTACCACCTGCAAAATCTATACCATAATTGAACCCTTTGCCTATGATTAGACCTAGTGCCAATATGATTATAGCAATAGATAAGATACCAAATCTTTTGCTTTTACCCATCAATGATAGAGGTTTTTTATATTTGAATACTTCCATTTACTTTACCTCTGTTTTGATACCAAACCATAGGTTTAGTTTTTTCTTGTTTATCATAGGTAGTAACCATTGATAAATCCCATGAGTACCTACAATAGCCGTAAGCATAGATGCTAAAATACCAATACTCATAGTAAGAGCAAATCCTTTGATAGCTCCTGTACCATATACATATAGTACAGTCGCAGCGATTAGCGTCGTCACATTGGCATCCCAAATCGCAGTAAATGCGTTGTTGTAACCATCTTCTATAGATTTACCTATAGATTTGCCTTGGTGTAATAACTCTCTAATCCTCTCTGTAATAATGACATTGGCATCAACTGCCATACCTACGGTGAGTACAATACCTGCCATTCCTGGGAGTGTGAGAGTAGCACCAAATAGTGACATAACAGCAAGTATCAAAAATAAATTTCCAATCAGAGCTATATTTGCTACAATACCTGCTAAACCATAATATATAACCATAAATATCACGACCAAAATAAATCCAAATGCCAAAGCCATAGAACTAGAACGGATACTATCTGCACCCAAGCTAGGACCAACTGAGCGTTTCTCCATTACATATACAGGAGCAACCAATGCACCAGAACGAAGTGCTATTGCCAAGTCGTGTGCTTCTGATAACTCAAATCTACCACTAATCTGTACTCGTCCTCCACCAATTCTCTCATTGATATTTGGAGCAGAATATACTTTGTTATCCAATACTACAGCCATTCTTTTACCAACACTTTTGCCAGTAAAATCACCAAATATCTTTGCTCCTTGACCATTTAGAGTAAAGTTTATTTGTGGTTGATTATTCTCTCCAAATCCTACAGACGCGTCTGTAAGCATCGAACCATCTATTACAGGAATAGCTT
>DAOVZV010000086.1 GCA_030634925.1 Sulfurovum sp. | reverse complement strand
TAAATCATCATTACTTTCAGAACATACCAAAAAATATTGATGCTCTTTTTCATCACTAAGTAATATTGATGATATAAATTCCAATAAACTACTCTTCCCACTTCCATTCTTCCCCACAATAGCAGTCACATTAATATTGTTACCAAAAAAGTTTTTTATAGTGTCATCGTTTTTATTTATGGTGAGTTTATTTGTATCTTTATTATAATCACAAATAAAGTTAGGCGAAAAATTAAATCCTTGACTTTTAATATTTTTATAATTTTTTACCCATAAATAGACTAATTCCACGACTTCTCTCTTAATACTTTTGCATACTCTACTACATCTTCAATATCTTTAAAAGGATTATCTTCTTCTTTTACATCTATACTTTCATCAAATTCTAATTTATAAGCATTTTTTTTAGGGTCTATATGAACAATATCAAACTCATTTTGTTTTTTATATTGTTCAAGATTGTTTAATATAAACTCTGAAAATACTTTAATATCAGAATGTAATTCATTGATAAAAAAATTCTCTATTTGAGGATTATCTAATTTTATTGTCATCTCTTACTCCTTTTATCTTAACCATAGTATATCTATATAGAATAATTTAACGCTTTATTGGCTTTTATCTGATAGTTTTGTAGTTCTGATAGTGGTATGTCTAATTGGATTGATACTTTGTCTTTGACATCTGACCAAAATAGATTTAGTGATTGGTTGTTTGGGTTGTGTATGTCTGTTAGTATGTCTGATTCCAATACTTCTACTACATCTTTGAGTGTAATATCGTTGATACTTTTTGCTAGTTTGTATCCTCCGTTTGCTCCTTTTATGCTTGTCAATAGACCTTGCTTTTTGAGTGATAATAGTATTTGTTCTAGGAAGTTTCTAGGTATTGATGCTTTGTCTGCTATCTCTTTTATCTTTAGTAGTTCATCTTCTGCTATGTCTGCTAGTTGCTGTAGGGCTGATATGGCATAGATGGTTTTGTTGGATATTCCTATCATTTTGTCCATAGCCTTTTTGATAATTGAAGTAGATAATATATCTTGCATCCTACACAAAAGTCAAATGACGCTTCAAGTAGTGAACAAAATACCAATATTGCTGTGATAATAGATGCTATCGTGGTAAATCCAAATATGAAAAATATGACGACTAGCAGAGATATAGAAAAGCCTAAATATAGTGCAAATCTCTTTGGAGACTCATCGCATAGATTGGGTACGGCTTTTGATAGGTTCAATACAAATCTTGCGATTAGACCAAATGGAGTTATGTATTCTAGTCTCATAACTCTCATCGCAAAATCAAAGAGTAATATAAAAGCAAAAATCTTCTCTTGGGTAAATATCAAAACTGTACCAAATAGTGCTACTTGGATAGATATTACTCTTACGGTGTTTGAATCAATTCGTCTTAGGGATATAGGACAACTAGCAGACATAATTATAACCTTTTATTAATTTTTTGTATTTTAACACAATTTATATTTAAAGTCAAGTAAATCTATAGATTTTATATTTAACATATAGATTTAAGTCCAATAAATTAAGACGCGTAGGGTGGATTTATCCACCATTTATTATAACTATTGGTGGATAAATCCACCCTACAAATTCTAATTTTTAATCAAACATTTTAATATTTTTATATAGAATATATCAAATATTTCAATACAAAGAGTACTATATGCAAAAATTTGATTTTGGTGAGCTTCGAGAGATAATAGAGATTAATTCATGGACAAAAAACAAAGCTGGAGTAGATAAAAATGGTAATATATTTGCTAAATGGATGGATAGCTTGGGATATACACTCGATAGATATAGCAGAGAAGATATAGGAGACCACTTACACTTCAAATCTACACACAAAGAGGGTAAAAAGCTTCTGCTATTAGGACACCTAGATACTGTATTTCCTCCTGATACATTTGAGGGATTTAGAGAAGATGATGAGTGGATATATGGAGCTGGTGTATGTGATATGAAAGGTGGTAATTTCGTAGCACTCAAAGCACTAAGAGAGGTATATAGCAAATATGGCAATATACACAATATAGATTTCTTGCTCGTAAGCGACGAAGAGACGGGTAGTGATGATAGCAAACATCTATCATCTGCCTTAGCACAAGATTATGACTATTGTATGGTATTTGAAGCTAGTGGAGTTGATGATGAAGTAGTGATAGGACGCAAAGGTGTAGGGACATTTTTCATAGATATAGAGGGAAAAGCTTCACACGCAGGTAATCACTACACAGATGGAGAAGATGCCAATCTGGAATTGGCTCACAAACTCATAGAACTCGTATCTCTCACTGACCTAGACAAAGAGACCACAGTCAATGTAGGCAAAATCCAAGGAGGAATAGGAGCAAATACCATCTCACCAAAAGCAAATATAGTATTTGAACTGCGATACACCACCACAGAAGAGAAAGAGAGAGTATTAAATGCTATAGATAATATAGTAGCACACTCACACATAGAGGGTACGACATCCACACTATCAGGAGGTATCCAAAGAGATGTAATGCAACCATCTCCTGCACAAGAAGAGTTTGTAAATCAGATAAATAGATTATGCCAAATCACCCTCCCCACAGAAAAGAGAGGAGGAGTAAGTGATGCCAACATCATATCATCAAAAGGAGTACCCACACTAGATGGATGGGGACCTTATGGAGATGGCGACCACACCATCAATGAGAGAGCCTCCAAAAAGAGTTTTGGAGAGAGAGTATCATTGGTTAGTGAGATATTTGGTTATTTGATAGAGGATAGGGTTTAACCCTCATCCGTACTATCTGTAGTATATACACCTGTAAGTTTTTTCCAGATGATAGACGCATTTAGTCCAAACCATATCAAGAAGCCTACGCCAAGTGTTGCTACCCAACCTGCTTGTTTGAGTTCTTTTACATCTATGATGCTGTACTCTTGTAATCCCCATATAAACGCACCTATGATTATCACAGTCACCACAGCTCCATAAAATTTGAGACTTTGGAATATTGATTTGATAGCTAGTAACCATAATGCCAAAATCATCAATATTGCAAATGGTCTAAACCCTGATAAAATATCATCTACATTGGCAATATAGTGCATAAAGTGAACTCCTGTTGGGTTCCAAGTACCTACCGATAGTGCCATAGATAATATAAATGTAACCCACCAAGCTAGATGGGTGACTTGTTTTCCACCTTTTGTAGTGGATGTATTTGTCAATAACTTTGGTATCATTTTTGTTCCTTATTTTTGATAGAGTATTATATCCAAATATTTTTTAGCTATAATATCATCAAAATATAAGTGCATTATATAATTCAAGATGAAACGGAATAACACATGTCAAAAAACTTAACCATAAATATCGGCGAGATAAACAAACTAGAAGTTATGCGTGATACAGATTACGGATATTTCCTAGAAGCATCAGACTCATCAGAGGTACTATTACCCAATATATATGTGATGGAAGATGAGATGCCTATGGGGTCTATAATAGATGTATTTGTATATACAGATAGCGAAGACCGTCCCGTAGCTACGACAAAGATGCCCTATGCTATGCTCGGAGAGTATGGATATTTCACAGTAGTTGATTACAAATCTTATGGTGGATTTGTCAATTGGGGATTACCAAAAGATTTGTTTGTGCCTTTGTCTCAACAAAAAGAGCATTTTACTATAGGCAAAAAATATATACTTAGAGTTTGCCTAGATGAGCAGACAGGACGACTATATGCCACTCAAAAGATAGGTAAATATTTCAATCGTCATCTAAACGGAATACATCAAAATATGCAGTTTGATATGATTGTCCTAGCCAAAACACCTCTAGGATACAAGGTAATAGTAGATAAACAGTACGAGGGTATGCTATTTGCCAATGAGATTTTTGAAAATATATCTCTTAGTCAGAAACTAAAGGGCTTCATCAAAAATGCACGAGAAGATGGTAAGCTAGATATGTCTTTGCAACCAATAGGCATCAAAGCCAAGCTCACAGAAGCAGAAGGCAAAGTATTACAAATACTCAAAGAAGCCGATGGAGAATTGGCATTTACATACAAAAGTAACGCTGATGATATACAAAAATCATTTGGACTAAGCAAGAAAAACTTCAAGCGAACACTCACAGCACTAATAGAAAACAAACAAATAGAGCTATTAGATAGCTCTATCAAATTGATATAGGAGTATAATATGAGACTGATTTTTGCTATTATTTTACTATCACAGCTTGGATTTGGAGTATCAGGAGAGAAGATATTTGAGGATAAATGTCTATCTTGTCACAGTGACTATATACCACAATCGAAACTACTTAGCAACTTTGAAGACCACAATAACACCATATTGAACCTAAAAGTACCTACCATAAATCAACTATCCTTTGCTCTCAAACACAAGATAGGAGATAGAAAAAACGACGCAGAAGCACAACAATTTGAGATAGAAAACTTCTTGATAGACTATCTAGCCAAACCAAGCAGAGAAAAGTCCATATTATCATACAAAATCAACCATTTCTTTGATAAGATGCCATCTATACAACTATCAGACGAAGAGATAGAAGCTCTATCCATATACCTATATGACTATGTCCAAGATATAATCACCAAACACGGCATAGAGATACATAGCTACCAAAAAGCACTAGAAATAGCCAAAAAAGAGAAAAAAATCATCGTAATATATGGATATTTACCATACTGTGGATACTGTATCAAAATGAACCGAAGAGTAATGGTAGATGATAAAGTCAAAAAAGTATTTAATCAAGACTTCATAATGACAAAAATAAACCTAGCCATAGAAAAACTACCTCTAAATATGCAAAGAATGATGAGTCCATCATTTTACTTCATAGACAGCGATGGCAAGACCATTATAGACAAAGTAGAAGGGTATGGAACAGCTGATGAGTTTATAGAGTTATTGGAGATGGTAAAGGGTAACAGAGAGTAGAATGAACAAACTACTCCAAACACTAATCCTACTATCCACAATCCTACAAGCCCAATCTCCACTACAAACGAGAACTCAAATGTTGATGGGGACTTTTGTAGATATTACACTTCCTATAGACAAAAGCCCAGAGATGCAGAGGTCTTTTGAGATTGTTAGAGGTGTAGAGATGGTGCTTTCTTCTTATGCCAAGAGTGCTTATATATATAGACTAAATAGAGATAAATATGTGAAGAGTCATATTATACTTAGAGATGCATTAGGCAAGAGTATAGAGTATTATCATCTTACAAATGGCTATTTTGATATTACTATTGGCTCTATTACAAAGAGTATCTACCACTTTGGAGAAGATAAAGAGATAGATGAGTCTCTATCTATGAAAAGTGCCAATCTAAACATAAATGAGATATATATAAATGATAACAATATCTCTATAGGTAGTGGCATAGTATTAGATTTGGGAGGTATGGGCAAAGGATACGGAGTAGATGAAGTAGTCTCATTTCTAAAAGAGCGAAACATCACTAGAGGCAAAGTAGCCCTTAGTGGTGATATATATTGCATAGATAGATGTGAGATATATATCCAATCTCCATTATATGATGGAGTATTTGCCAAAGTTCAGACATCTCTACCTCACACCTCTATCTCTACAAGTGGTACATACAGAAGATACATAAAAGACAAATCCAAACACCACCTAATAGACCCCAAAAAACGAATACACTCCAAAAGCTTCATATCTGTATCACTATTTAGCATAGGAGACAATAGCCGTTTAGACGCATTTACTACAGCTATATCTGTGATGCCTAAAGATAAGGCATTGGAGTTTTTGGATAATTATAGAGAGATTTAATTTTCTCCGGAGAATTGTGAGTTTCTACCCATCTTGACCAAATCATAAACCAGGTCCACATCGGCTGATTTGCAAGTACTTCTGTCGTAGGAACTTCCCCT
>DAOVZV010000197.1 GCA_030634925.1 Sulfurovum sp. | reverse complement strand
GAAATGGACAAATATTTGACTACAAATATTTGATGGTAACATCTCCAAGAATAGTCTAGCATCATAATTGAGTACCCATATATTATCCAACTCTTGAAGCTCTATCTGCTTTAGGAGTTGTTGAGCAGATGGTGTATGTATCTCTATTCCTATAAATAGCGTATCAGGGTTGTTTTGTGCTTGATACAATATATGTCTTCCACTACCAAACCCCACTTCTACAGATATTTTCTCTTTTGGATATACTATATCTTCAAACTCTTCTATCTTTTTGAAATATTTGGATGATAATGGTGTCTTGGTACTAGAGATAGTAATATTGGAGTTCAACACATCAAGCTCCAACTCTTCTGATACGATAGCCAAAGCCTCTTTGAGTATAGATACCTTTAGAGGTCTAGTCACCTTGTCATATTTGAGCAAAAATGCACCATCAGTAGGTTTGAGCTGTAACAAAAACTCCTCTTCTTGATGTTCTATACCTATTATCATATCATCACTACTATACGACTTGGCTACGAACCTCATCACACGGCTACTACTTATCTTCTCTTCTATGATAGAACTATCAAATGGAGTTACTTTCAAATGTGGCATATTACCTACTTATATCTGTATTAATTGAGTCGATTCACTAGGAGTCGAAAGTATCTTATTGTAGCTTTGAGCCACTATTCTATACTTATAGCTATGTCCAGCACCTACAAATGTATCTATATATTCTACCATCAATCGTCCATCTATACGAGAGACAAATGACCATCTTTGATTATCCACAGAACGATGTATAATATAGCTATTTACACTAGCGTTAGAATGAGGTTTCCAAAGCAACTTAATAGCATTTGAAGATACCTTATAAGACTTCAAAAACGGCACAGAAGCAAAAGATGCCAAAGTCCGTGTATCTATCCTCTCTGATGGCAACGACTCTCTACCCATATAAAATGTAGTAAAGATATAGCTATATGTATTGTCTGCCTCTACATGTGTATCTACAAAATGCGTAGCATACCTATTGCCAATAGTTCCTATCCGTTGGAAGCTATTGACACTTTGTAGAGGGTCACCCCTATATATATTAATCCCTTGAATATTTTTATCAGTTATTTTCGCCCATTCAAACCCCACAGAGTCAATGCTAGGCAACACATTTACCTTGCCCACATTTACTAGCTTAGGGTCTGTTGTAAATGTCATCAATCCCTTGATGCCACCACAATTATTTAATACCATCAAAGAGAGTATCGAGACTATTAGGATTGATTTTTTCATCTATTTCACCTTGGTTAAAATTTTTGGATAGATATGTTTTCATATCATCAAAAAGAGGAGCTACAAATTTCATATTTTTTCCTGTAACAGGATGAATTAAGTACAACAAGTACGCATGTAGGTTTACCCTCGTGATTTTATCTCTTTTGGTCTTAAAACCATATAAAAAGTCTCCCAATATATGCCGACTAAGTGCTTTTAGATGCACTCGTATCTGATGAGTCCTACCAGTATAAAGCTTCGCCACAATAAGCTCAACCCCCCAATCACTAGAGAGTAGCTTCACAAAAGCACTCTTTGACTCTCTACCACCCTTGACCACATCCATCTTGAGCCGATCTTTGGGATTTCTAGCTATCGGCTTATCCACCACCACATTATCCTTCAAAGGACAATCAATCAAAGCCAAATAATACCGACCCATACTCTTATCCTGAAGTTGCAGACTAAGCATCTCATGAGTAGCATTATCCTTTGCAATCACCAAAGCCCCAGTAGTCTCCTTGTCTATACGATGTACAATTCCATGTCTCTCCTCTCCACTAATAGTAGAAAGAGATACCCCACGATGTATCAGCCAATCAACCAGCGTAGCCTCTTTGACAGACGGAGCAGGATGTACCACGAGACCAGATGGCTTGTTTATCACCATCAGATAATCATCTTCATAAAGCACCTCAATATCAAAATCAATCTCCAAAGCCTCACGAGCCACAGCCTCTACAAAAGTATAAGAGACATCATCACCCTCCAAGACTTTAAAGCTACCCTTTTTGATAACCTTATCACCCACACTCACAAGCCCATCAGAGATAAGCTTCTCAATCTGATTGCGACTTACACCTAGTTGTGTTGATAAGACCTTATCAAGCCTACCTGCTGTTTTTGTTTTTATTATTTTCATTGTTTTTCTTTGGTTTTGATTTTTATAATAATCTATTTAAAGCATCCACAAAATACCTAAAGCTAGGCATATCAATTTTATCAATATCAATTTGTCCATTTTTAATCATCTCATTGATTTTATCACTAGATATGCCGAAACTTTCCAATTCATCTTTTAGGTTATTTGGTGATTTATCATTACCTGAACGATTTTCTAAATCATTACAACTTTGATAATTATTTTGTAATGCACATAATAGCCAAGCTTCTGATTTTGGATTTGGTATCATTCCTATTCCTCTATCAAAACCTTGAAAACTAAAACCTTTTTCAATAGATTCTTGTTTTTCTTTCCACATACCTTTTTTAGTGCTATTTGTACCATCACTATCACGAAATAAAATTGCTATAACATCATCATCTTTTAACTCTTCAGATTTCTTTTTAGAAAGCATAGCTAATGTTCTAGCATTTTTAAAAAATATAGCTGTTTCTTGATTCTTACCTTTACTTGGAAAAGATATAAACTTTTTTTGTATATCTATTAATTGAGTTTTTGATATAAATGTAATCAAATCAGGTGTTAATTCATAAAATGAAAAGCCTAATTTTTGTTCAATTATTTTATCAATCAAGTAATACATTGAAGCAGGTATAAATTCTTCTTCTTGATATGATAATTTACCAATATCACTATTTCCCTCACCACTTAAAACTAAATGCATTATTTTTCTATCTCTTCTATAAGTTTCTCTAAATCAGTATCTACATATACTTCACCTGCACCCATATACTCCAACTTCTCAGCCATAGAAGGAATATCAAAAAATGGGATACTTTGAGTAAGTCCCTCTTTGGTTTTGTAGATATATTTTACAGACTCTTTGGCTATATCATCTTCTATATAATTGAGTATCATTGGACTATGTGTAGTAACGATAATTTGATGTTTGGAGGCTATTAGAATATCTATAATAAACTCTATCAGTTCACTATTGATACCATTTTCTATCTCATCAAAAAGCAAGAAGCTTTTAGGTGTTTCAAGTTGAGGAAAGATAGCGATAAGTCTCAATACACCATCATTTAGATATTTTGCTTCATTGACAATCGTCTTACCCTCAAACTTCTCAACAATATCTAATCTATAATATCCATTAGCTGTAGGTTCTACTCTATAATCTTCTATCTTTGGATAACATTTTTGAAGATTTTTTAATATATTT
>DAOVZV010000332.1 GCA_030634925.1 Sulfurovum sp. | reverse complement strand
TATATTGGCTATGATACCTGCTATGATATGGAAAGATAGAGCCGTACCTTTTGTTCCATTTTTGGCACTTGCTACACTTATCACTTATCTATATGATACACAAGCTATAGAGCTTATGGAAAAGGTAATCTATGGTTAGCGTCAGAGGATATATATCATCAAATTTCACAAAGTCATTTCTTACGATATTTGTACCATTTTTTATGATTATATCACTCGTATATCTAGTCAAAATATCTATCCTAACAGCCAAAATACAGATAAATTTTGGTGAATTAATACTACTATTTAGCTATTCCTTACCTGATATTGTATTCTATACTCTACCCATATCATTTGTCACATCTCTAGACAATGTACTGATACGACTATCCCAAGACAATGAGTTAATAGCTCTATATGCACTAGGGTTGAAAGCTAAAAAGGTACTTAGCAGTCTTCTGATATTGGGATTTTTATTTTCTATTTTACTTCTTGCTATATCTTTTTTGGCTATGCCTTTGAGTAAGCAGTTTTACAAAGCATTCAAAGAGGAAAAAGCCAATGATGCCAAGCTAAATATAGTAGCAGGAGAGTTGGGACAGAAATTTGGAGACTACTATATATATGTAGAGAAAAATATAGATGGACTATTCCAAAATGTAGTTATTTACAACCGTGTAGATAGAGATAATGAGCAGTTTTTTTCAGCTAAGACAGGACAACTTAATAACAAAGAGAGCATAACTTCTCTACTACTAAACGATGGATATGGATACACATACTCACAAATCAAACTACAAGAAGCCAAACACAAATCACTAGATTTATATAATAGCGTCAAGAAAAGACACTTCAAATTTGAAGATATTGTAGTATTTTGGGAAAGAGCATTTACAGAAGAAAAGATGATGCATAGGGCTTTATTTTTTATATTTATTAGTCTTATTCCTTTTTTGTCAGTATATCTAATAGCCTCATTTAGTATGATAAACCCTCGCTATCAAGCCAATCGTTCATTTGTTGTTATCTTTGTGGTCACACTATTTTTCTACTTTTTAGCTTCATCTTTGCGTAAATGGGGAGAACCATGGAGTCTAGGTGTAGCTATCATCAGTGTTTGGGTAGTTGGTCAAGTACTATTTGCTAGATTAGTATCCAAATACTTTTAGGATATATATGAGAGTAAAAGCAGTCATAGCCTATGATGGAAGTGGATACCAAGGATTTCAAAAACAAAAATCTACACCCAAAACCATCACCACAGCTATAGAAAAAGTCCTAATATCTCTCAATATCTCATCATCTATAGTAGGAAGTGGTAGGACAGACGCAGGAGTCCACGCATCAGGACAGATAATACACTTTGATTTACCACCATTTTGGAGTGACTTAAAAAAACTCCAAATAATAATAAATAGAAAACTAACAGATATAAACTTCAAACATATATCCCCAGTAGATGATGATTTTCACGCTAGATTTAGTGCCAAAAAAAGAGTCTATAGATATATATTCAAAACTACAAAAGTATCTATATTTGAGAGAAAATATATATCATACTATCCCAAATTTGACCCCATAATACTCCAAAAAGCACTAGATACTTTCATAGGAGTACACAATTTCAAACTATTTCACAAAATGGGAACTATTACACACACAGATATAAGAGAGATATATAGTGCCAAATATATAAAAAGAGACAACAATCACATAATATACTTCCAAGCAAATGGCTTTTTGCGTTCACAAGTAAGAATCATGGTAGAGTCTGCTATGAGATGTGCATTAGAAGATATGACTATTAAACAACTAATAGAACAATTAGATT
>DAOVZV010000163.1 GCA_030634925.1 Sulfurovum sp. | reverse complement strand
ACAACTGTTTGCATACGATTATCTAGTGCTGCCCTAACTGCTGTGATGAGTTCTGGTGATGCTGATATAACTGCTACACCGACTGCTCCGATAGCTATAGGCAGACCATAAGTCTGTAGAGTATTACTCATAAATACAGCCAATACTTCAGATAATATACCAATTACTATTATAGCCAATACCAATACCATACCGTGATACCAACCATTGATAGAGTCTGTATCATGATGGTCATCTACAGAAGAGTTTTTTCTTTGTTCTTTTGTCTCATACTCAAAGAAATACTTGTGAGAAGTGACCTGAATGCGTGTAAATGTGATATATAGTAATAAAAACATAACAACAGTAAAGGACATATACAAATCTATATGTTGTGTATTGATAAAGTGAGGTATTACCATAGCGATACCTATGGCTACGAGTAGCATAGATAGATATGAGTTAGATGAGTCTATATTATATGGTTGTTCTCCATATTTGATACCACCGATGATAGCTGCTAGTCCCAAAAGGGCATTTATATCAAGCATGATAGCAGCGTATATGGTATCTCTAGCAAGTGTTGGATTGTCTTGGTGAAGCATCATAATAACGATGATAACTATCTCCACGACTACAGCAGATATAGTAAGTATAAGTGTACCATAAGGCTCTCCAAATTTCTCTGCTAACATCTCTGCGTGGTGAGCTACACTCATTGAAACATATATAATAATAGCAAATAATACTCCAAATCCTATGATATTTCCTGTGGTTGTCTGTATAAGAGTGTGTTCAAAATAGGTGATGACAAAGTAGCCGATGATTGCTACAAAAAGTGCGTATTCTTTGGAGAGGTCTTTGATGATATTCATAATATTGTCCTAGTTAAAATTTATAAAAATGATAACATAAATTTGGAACAAATCAAAGAGTATAAGATATTTTGTGATAATTTATCAAATTCAAAGCGACTAAGCAAAAATATATGATAAAATATCCCCTACATTATCTCAATACTTAAAAGGACTTTGATATTATATGCGATATACACAAAAACAGATTGATAAATTTAACCGTCAAAAATATATAACAGAACTAGAGAAGATAAGCAAAAATCTATTTCGTATGTATAGAGATGAGAATATATCAGCAGATAAGTTTGTGATTAAATTCAAAGAACTCAAAAAGAGACTAGATGAAAAAGTTGAGATACATCTACACTCTGAGTATCACCAACAGCTCAAAGATTATATATCTCGTATGTATGGTACATCTTGTCTAGTTGAGGTGTTTGAAGATAAGACATTTGATGATATAAGAGAGATAGAGATGAGTAATCTAAATCGCCTCCAAAAGCTCAAAAATGCTACCTCTTATAAAAAAGATAAGCATAAATCACAATCGAGAAACCAAGATTGGGGTTAATCACATTAAAAGGATAAATTATGAAAATCAGATTGAGCCTATTGGCTATAACTATTACACTACTACTCACAAGTTGTGGTAAACCCAAGCCATTTTATGGGAAAACAGACAATACTCCTTATGCTACAAGCCAATGTAATCGTGAGCTAAGTCGTGGAGCAGAACTAGATGCTAGTAGTCAGATAGACAAGATAGTAGTATATAAAGGCAAGAGAAAACTTTATACTTATAGAAATGGTACAGAGGTTGGTGAGTATCGTATGTCTCTAGGCAAAAACGGTGACAAAGGTGACAAAGTCAAAGCAGGAGATTATCGTACACCAGAGGGGACATATACTATCACTAGAAAAAAGTGTGACTCCCGTCTATATAAATCTCTGCTAATCTCATATCCAGACAAAGCAGATATAGCCAAAGCAAGAGCTAGAGGAGTCAATCCTGGAGGATATATCACAATACACGGACAACCAAAATGGAATGCAGACGGAAGTGGAGATAGCTACACACTAACACAAGACTGGACAGAGGGTTGTATGGCTGTACCAAATAGAGATATGGACATACTTTGGAAATCAGTAGCCAAAGGTGTCAAAATAGAGATAAACCCATAAAAGGATAAAATATGAAAAAGATAATAATGATAAGCTTGTCTATATTTAGCACACTACTTATAGCAGGAGGAGACCAAAATGCTCCTGCGTCAAGTACCGTTCCTACTACTTCTTGTAAAGTAGAAAAGATATATATACAAAAAAAAGAGAAGCTAGTATGGCAAGACCAATACTACACAACAAGCGAAGAGGGTGCATACAAAAATGAGAAATCAAAAGGCAAAGCAGGTAATCTAAAAAGTGCTAGAAGATACTGTGCAAACCTCAACTACGCAGGTCGCAAGGATTGGAGATTGCCTACGGTAGATGAGCTAAGAGGAGTATTGGATAGAAATGCTTACCGATTTACATACTCTACAGATGGATACTTCTGGACAGATACACCAACTACTGAAAATAGATATTATGTAGTATTCCCAACAGATGCACAACAGTACAAAAGAGACCCAAAGCAGTCAAATTATGCTAGATGTGTTCGTTGTCTTATAGAAAAAACAAAATACAAAGGTTCAGTAGAACTATAATAGGATAAAAGATGGACAAGATAGATATAACCTCACCATTTGATGGAAGATTACTAAGCTCGATAGAGCCAAGTAGCAAACAAGATGTAAATGAAGCACTCTCTTTGGCAAGAGATGTGTATGAAGATAGAGACAAATGGATACCTACATACAAAAGAGTAGAGATACTAGAAAAAGTGGTAGAGATTATGAGTAGCAGGATAGAAGAGCTTACTATAATGGCAGTAAACGAAGGTGGTAAACCATATCTAGACTCCAAAGTAGAAGTACAAAGAGCTATCAATGGTGTCAAACTAGCTATCGAACATATAGGAGTATTTGGAGGCAAAGAGATAGTGATGGGTCATACAGCAAGTTCTGCTAATCGTATGGCATACACTATGAAAGAGCCAATAGGTGTAGTAGTAGCAATATCTGCATTTAATCACCCCCTCAATCTTGCAATTCATCAGATGATACCTGCTATAGCAGTTGGTTCTCCTGTAATTATGAAACCATCTGAACTTACTCCTATGTCTGCACTCAACTTCGCAGAGATTTTGTATGAAGCAGGATTACCAAAAGCGTGGTGTCAAGTACTCGTATGTAATATCCCTGAAGCTGAATATCTAGCTACTCATACCAAAGTGGATTATCTCACATTTATCGGTTCTGCAAATGTAGGATGGTACCTCAACTCAAAAGTAAGCAGAGGAACAAGAGTAGGATTAGAACACGGTGGAGTAGCTCCTGTGATAGTCCAAGAAGATGCAAACATTACAGACCTCATACCTGCTTTGGCAAAAGGTGGGTTCTATCACGCAGGTCAAGTATGCGTATCAGTACAGAGGATTTATATACACGAGAGTATATTTGACAAGGTAAGCCAAGCACTAGTAGTAGAAGCCCAAAAGATGGTAATAGGTGACCCACTAGATGCTAAAACAGAGATAGGACCTATCATATCACATAGAGAAGTAGATAGAATAGACAGCTGGGTCAAAGAGGCTATATCAGAGGGAGCAGAACTACTATGTGGAGGTCAAAAGATAGGAGATAGCTGTTATCAAGCTACTATATTATCCAATCCATCATCAGATAGCAAAGTAAGTACTCAAGAGGTATTTGGTCCTGTTGTATCTCTATATAGCTACAGCGATATAGACCAAGCCATAGCATCAGCAAATAGCCTAGAGGTATCATTCCAAGCGTCTGTATTTACACAAAATATAGACAACGCAATATACGCAGTAAAAAATCTAAATGGCACAGCAGTAATGGTAAACGACCACACAGCATTTAGAGTAGATTGGATGCCATTTGGAGGAGCAAAAGCTTCAGGATTGGGACTAGGTGGTATAGCATACTCAATGGAAGAGATGAGCCAAGAGAAATTGATGGTGATTAAGTCATCTGTGATATAAATAGATAAAGTGATTATAATAGTTAATCATAGGATATAAACCTATATTTAAAATAACTAAGCTATAATTAATTGAATTT
>DAOVZV010000111.1 GCA_030634925.1 Sulfurovum sp. | reverse complement strand
AATTTGCAATTGCTATGTTACTCGCTGGTTCTACACTACTAATGGCTGATGGTGCTACAGCATATGGTTCTTGTGCAGGTTGTCACGGAACAAAAGGTGAAAAAGTAGCTATGGGTAAATCAGCAGTAATCGGTGGTCAAGATGCAGCTAAAACTCTAGAGCAACTTAAAGGTTACAAAGCTGGTACACTAGATATACACGGAATGGGTGGTCTTATGAAAATGAAAGTTGCATCTTTTGATGAAGCTGGATTGAAAGAACTTGCTGATTATATCGCAACAATGAAGTAATTTTATTTCATCTACTCAAAAGCCTTTTGGCTTTTGAGTGCTTCTATTTTACAAATATCCCTAATTCTTCCATCATTTTACTTATCTCAATCAACAATACATAATCTTAAATTAATATAAAAATACTACAATATTTTGTAGAAGGAAATATTATGAACCTAGCTATAGATATACCTGATAATATCTTTTTTGGTATTAATCAGAGTAAACAAAGTTTAGTAGAGTTATTGAAAGAGAAATTGGCTTTAGAGCTTTATTCATCACATCAAATATCTATCTCACAAGGAGCAAAAATGCTCTCTATAGATATTTATTCATTTATGATATTGGTAAGTAAAAATAATATTGCAATTATAAATGATTATGATATTTTAGATGAAGTTTCTAATGCGAAGAATATTTTAAAATGATTATTGGAGATAGTTCTGCTCTTGTCTCTTTGGCTGTTATGGATAGACTTCATCTTCTTGAAGAAATTTTTGATGAAGTTTATGTACCACAAGCTGTTTATGATGAGGTTTGTATTGATAATAAACCTCAAAGTATTAAGTTGAAAATATTTTTAGCTAATAAAGTGATAAAAGTACAATTAGATATTGCAAAAATTGGATTAGGTCAAGGTGAACTTGAAGCCATCACTTTATATCAAAACAGTAAAGCTGATTTTTTATTGATAGATGATAAAAGAGCAAAAAACTTTGCAAAGCTTAATGGTATTAATGTCATTGGCTCATTAGGTATAATTATCTTAGCAAAAGAGAAAGGTCTAATTAAATCTGTAAGAGATGATTTTAAGAGATTATCTGATTCAAGTTTATTTATTTCTCAAAGTCTAATAGACAAAGTTTTAAAAGAAATTGGAGATTAAAATGACCCTAACCCAAATACACACACACCTAAACCAAATAAGTCCATTTGAACTACAAGAAAAATGGGATAATAGTGGTCTTATAGTTGGAGATATGAGTAGAGAAGTTTCGCAGATTGTTTTGTCTATTGATATTGATGAGGAGTTGATAGATAGTAGTGATGATGGTACTCTTTTTGTGGTTCATCATCCTCTGATATTTGGTAAGCTTACGCAGATTGATTTTGCTAAGTATCCGTCCAATTTGATAGAGAAGATGATACTGAAAAATCAATCCTGTATCGCTATGCACACTAATTTTGACAAGACTCATCTTAATCGTTATGTTTTTAAAGAGATATTGGGCTTTGAGATGGAAAATCAAGAAGATTTCTTGTGTTTGGCTAGGGGAGAGTGGAATTATAAGTCTCTACTAAAGCATATCAAAGATAAGCTAGGATTGGAAGTCCTCAAAGTTGTGGGCAAAAAGGAAAATATCAAATCTATAGCTCTTTGTACTGGTGCAGGGGCTTCTTTGATGGATGATGTGGATGCTGATTGTTTCTTGACTGGAGATATAAAGTATCATGATGCTATGAAAGCTTTGAGTGAGGATTTGATGATGGTGGATATTGGACACTATGAGAGTGAGATGTTTTTTGCACAGATACTATATGAAGAGTTGAAAGTTTTACCTATTTTGGCTATAATTTCAAATTCTAAAAATCCGTTTTGTATAGAGACTATATAAAGCACCCCTAAACTCCAAAGGACAAAGATTGAATACACACCTAAAAGAACTTATCGAACTAGCTAAAAATGACCAAGCTATAGATAGTTATAATCCAGAATTAGAGGCTATAGACAAAAAAATAGCTAGAGTACAAAAAAAGCTAACTACGGCACAAAATGAGTTTAATAAGCTAGAGCTTTCTATTGCTGATAATGAAGAGAAGATAATAGGGTTTGATACTCAGTTGAAGCTACTCAATCAGCAGTTGATAGATAATACCAAAAAAGGTAAAATCATCACGACAGAGAAAGAGATGAAAGCTTTGTCTGTAGAAGAAGAGTTGGCAAAAGAGAAGATGACCTATGCCAATGAAGAGATAGATAGACTTCAAAATATCAATAACACTAAAAAAGAGATAATTGATGAAGTGGAAGAGAAACTAAAGACTCTTCAAGAACAATTTAATACTATCACAGAAGAAGCAACTATCAAAAAATCTGAGATAGAGAAGAGTAAAGGTGAGCTTTTTGTCAAGAGAGAAGAGTTGAGCAGACTTTTGGAGCAGAAAGTATTGGCATTTTATGAGAAAATCCGTATTTGGGCTGGAAATAGTGCTGTTGTACCTGTCAAGAAACAAGCGTGTTATGGCTGTTATATGAAACTAAATGACAAGACATATTCAGAAGTAATCAAAGGTGATGAGATTTGTAACTGTCCTCACTGTGGGCGTATTATATATATCGAGCCTATCACTCCAGAGGCATAGATGAGTTATGGAGAAGATTTTTTTTCTTCTTTATAGCATACTTTCTGTATCTATATATCTGATTTTCTTACCATTTCTACTACTTTTTTCTCTCAAAGAGAAGTATAAAGAGTCTATCCCTGCTAGATTTTTCTTGTGGAAAAACTTACCTCTCAAAAGAGATGGTATATGGTTTCACTCATGTAGCTTCGGTGAAGCAAAAGCTATCAAACCATTAGTCGATACAATCCCACACCATTTACTTAGGATGACTACCACCACACACACAGGACATAAAGCTATATCAGATTATACAGATGAAGCTAGATATTTGCCATTTGAGCCACTTCTATTTTTGTGGCAGAGACGACAAAAAGTACTAGTAGTGATGGAAGCAGAATTTTGGTATCTACTATTTGCTATAGCAAAGATAAAAGGGACAAAAACAATCCTAATCAATGCCAGAATGAGCGATAGGTCATATCACAAATACTACAAGATGAGATGGTTTTATGCTATCATATTTGGACTCATTGATGAGGTCTATGCTCAAACACCAAAAGACAAAGAGAGACTAGAGTCAATAGGAGCAAAAAATGTCAAAGTCACAGGAAATATCAAACTATCCCAACCTCCCATAGTCACCAAAAAGCTATCCAAACCATCACCTCTAGTAGTCTGTGGAGCAAGTACCCACGAGACAGAAGAAGCACTCATATTAGAAGCATTCAAATCACTCAAAGCCCAAGACCCAGAAGCTGTACTAACCTTAGTACCTAGACACCCAGAGAGATTTGACAAAGTAGCACAGATGATAGAAGAACTAGGAGACTACACTACCCAAAGATACTCACAAGACCAAAGCCTATCAGCAGATATAATCCTCATAGACAAACTAGGAGAACTAGTCAATATATACGCCATCAGCGATATAGTAATCCTAGGAGGAGCATTTGTCCAAATAGGTGGACACAACGCAGGAGAACCAGCACACTTTGGATGTAAGATAATATCAGGTAAACACTACTTCAACCAAATAGATATATTCAACTCCATAGAGGGCATAACCATAGTAGAAGATTTCAATCTAACTAGAAGACTATTACAACATCCAGTATTAAAGCCATGCAAGATAAGAGTCAAAAGCGATATATCAAAGATGGTTTTGAGTTTGGGTCGGTTTGTAGATTGATTTGTAAATGGTATAGACAAGTACTAAAGCAACAAAAAATGATATACTTTTTAAATAAAACAACAGGATAAACAATGGCAACAGATAAAGCATACAAAGTACTAGCACTATCAAGAGACATCTCAAACAACAAAGCAAAAGAGCTTATAGATAGAGGGATTGTCTTTGTCGAGGACAAAAAGGTCAAGATAGCAAGGGCAGAGATACATACCGAGACTATCTTTAGGGTGGAGTATCCAGATAAGATGGAGATATTGTATCAAGATGATGATATTATAGCTATCAACAAACCAGCACAAGTAGATAGCTACGAGATACAAGATATGATAGATGGGGCAGAGCTTTTGCATAGGCTTGACCGTGATACATCAGGAGTATTACTTCTAGGTAAAAATAGGAAGTTTATAGAAAAAGCTATAAAAGAGTTCAAGAGTAGAAGAGTAGAAAAGCACTATGTAGCATGGGTAGATGGTGTGATATATGAGAGAGTGGAGATAGACCAACCTATATTTACCATCAAAAAAGGCAAGGCTTTTTCTATGATAGACACAGTCCGAGGCAAGAGAGCATTTACGATAGTAACTCCAGAAGAGCTTCAAGGCAAAAAGTCTAAAATCAGTATCCAAATCACCACAGGACGAACGCATCAAATCAGAGTACATCTATCTAGTATAGGACATCCGATAATAGGTGATGAGCAGTACGGAAGCCGTACACAAGCCAAAAGGATACTATTACACTCTGCTAAAATGAAGATATTAGATTATGAGTTTAATGCTAAAGAGCCTAGAGAGATTTTGCAGTATAAGTAGTATAAAGGAGAATAGATGAAAAAAGCAGATAATATTGAAGATATTTATGATGTATTTGCACCTGAAAAATATCTCACGAAAGAAGATAAAGAGTTTTATGTAGATTTATATGGGGATAAGTTCAAAAGCTTTGTAACAGCACTTAGATTTAATAAAATTCCTAGCAAAACTTTTTTTATTGCTGGTCAAAGTGGTAATGGAAAGAGTACAGTTCTTAATCTTTTGACTACTAATTTTGAAAAAATAGAAGAGAAATATACTTTTCATACCGTAGCAGGAAAGAATATATTTTTATATAATGATATAGATATTGTAGATATTTTATTAATGATAGGTAGTACATTAATTCAAAATAATGAAACTCTTGAAAAAGAATATTTTGATAAACTTAGAAAGCTAGGAGATATAAAAGATGGTATACTTGAAGAGAGTGAAACAAACACTTCTTCCAAAGCTAAAGGTGCTTCAATAGAAGCAACGATGGGAATAGGTGTTAAGTTTTTGTCTATTATAAAAACGGGTATTGATATTATAGGTTCGTATAAAGTCAATGAAGAGATAAGAACTGATGCAAGAAAGTTTTTTAAAATAAAAAGAAAAGAACTTATTGATTTAACCAATGAAATTATTTTGGAATATAAAAAAGAAAAGAACGATGATAAAGATTTAATTATTATTATTGATGATTTGGAAAAAAAGGATAATGTGGATGAGTTATTTTTAAAAGAAATGACTCTT
>DAOVZV010000301.1 GCA_030634925.1 Sulfurovum sp. | reverse complement strand
TTCTCCTGTTTGTACAATGGCTTTACCACATCCTACTTCTGTTGTATCTTCCCATATTATTTGTGTGTAGTGTCCACATTGATTTATGACACTACAGATATGGGTTTGATGATTATATAAACTAGCTTCTGCATTCCAACTGTTTATAGCATCCATGTATGTAGCACTACCACTAGATACATATAGATTTTCTCCATAAGTAGAATTACCATGTACAAATAGTCCATTTTGTGCTAGATAATTGGCATACTCTTGGGCAGATAGTTCTATATCATCACTCCAAGACATAGGATTATCAAAGAACTCTGCTCTAGTATCATTGATGATAGTTAGACTATCTATTTTTTCATCTTCTGTAGTAGTCTCTGAACTATCTATATTTAGTTCTTTTTCATCTTCTGTAGCTATTAGTGTAGTCGTAGCTGTAGGGTCTGAATCATCTATATTTACTTCACACCCATTTAGTAATAGAACCAAAGCCAAAGATATTATACTTTTATATGACATATTCTCTCCATTGTTTGAAATTGATTATAACTCTACTCTCTTTTAGCTAAAGAAAGTATAAATTAAATTAAATTCAGCTATAATCTGCTCCATTTTTCTATACGAAATTTGAAAATACTCATGTAGTTATTCCTTGAACGGTTGTGCGTTTTGCATTGAGGACTACAGTGGTTCAAACCTAATCGAAGCTTTTGCTTTTAACAATTAATACTTATACCAAGGAGAAAATTATGGTAACAATGAAAGACTTACTCGAATGTGGTGTACACTTCGGACATCAAACAAGAAGATGGAATCCAAAAATGAAGAAATTTATTTTCGGTGCTAGAAAAAATATATATATTATCGACCTTCAAAAAACACTTAGATACTTTAAATATACTTACAATGTAGTAAGAGATGCAGCAGCTGAGGGTCAAACAGTGCTTTTCGTAGGTACTAAAAAACAAGCTAGACAAGCAGTAAAAGAACATGCTGAGAGATGTGGTATGCCTTATGTTGCTACAAGATGGTTAGGTGGAATGCTTACAAACTACCCAACAATGAAAAAATCTATCAGAAAACTCGAAATCATCGAGCAGATGGAAGAGAATGGTCAGCTTGATATGCTTACAAAAAAAGAAGCATTGATGCTTTTGAGAAAAAAAGAGAAACTAAGCTCATACCTAGAGGGTTTCAGACACATGAAAAAGCTTCCTGATATGATGTTTGTTGTTGATGCTGTTAAAGAACACATCGCAGTAAAAGAAGCTAGAAGACTTGGTATGAAAGTTGTAGCTCCACTAGATACGAACTGTGACCCAGATGTAATTGATTACCCAATCCCTGGAAATGATGATGCTATCCGTTCAATCAACCTTTTCTGTAAAGAGATGGCAGAGGCTATTATCGAAGGTAAAGCAGCGTTTGACGAAGCAAATGGTAATACAGTAGAAGAAGTAACTGCATCAGATATGGAAGAGGTTGTAACAGAAGCAGTAGTAGAAGCTACTCCAGCGACAATAGCTGAAGTTGAGAAACTAGTAGAAGAGAAAGATACAAAAACAGAAGCACCAGTAGCAGAGACACCAGCAGAAACACCAGAAGCTCCTGCAGAAGAGACAAAGGCGTAATAATGGCAAATTTCGGACCAAAAGATATTAAAAAACTCAGAGAAATGACCGATGCTGGTATGATGGATTGTAAAAAAGCCCTCAAATCATCAGATGGTGATATGGACAAAGCTGTTGAGTGGCTAAGAGACCAAGGTATGGGAGCAGCTGCGAAAAAAGCAAACAAAGTAGCAGCAGAGGGTGCAATCGCAGTCAAAGTTGAAGGCAACAAAGCTTGTATCATAGAGATTAACTCTCAAACAGACTTCGTAGCACAAAATGATAAGTTTCAAAGCGTAATGAGTACAGTAGTAAATCACGCATTTGACAACTCTATCGCTGACGCAGAAGCTATAAACTCTTCTACTATAGATGGTGAGCCATTTAGTGAGTATCTATCTCTTCAAATCTCAACTATTGGTGAGAAACTTGTAGTTAGACGCTCTGCTCTTATAGATGCAGATGATACTGTAGCTGTAAATGGTTATGTACACTCAAATAGCCAAAATGGTGTAATCATCGAAGCAAAATGTGATAGTGCAAAAACAG
>DAOVZV010000127.1 GCA_030634925.1 Sulfurovum sp. | reverse complement strand
CATCAAAGAGTGAAGATTAGTATATAGATAGAAAGTCTTGATGAAAACTCAAGACTTCTATCATCATTTTAACTCTTAGCAGAGATAAGCACACCCTCTATCAGTTTATCTAAATCACCATCTAGTATCCCATCTACATTTGAAAATGCTTGATTGCTTCTTGTGTCTTTTACTTGTTGGTATGGTTGCATTACATACGAACGGATTTGATGTCCCCAGCCTATTTCTGATTTTTCTACACCGTCTAGTAGTGCTTGTTTTTTGTTCATCTCATATTCATATAGGCGACATTTGAGCATTTTCATCGCTGCTGATTTGTTTTTGTGTTGGCTTCTATCGTTTTGGCATTGGACTATGATATTGGTCTCTATGTGGGTGAGTCTGATGGCTGATTCTGTCTTATTGACATGTTGTCCTCCTGCTCCACTGGCTCTGTATGTATCTACTCTTATATCTTTGTCTTCTATGACGATATCTATATCATCATCAACTTCAGGCGATACCATCACAGATGAGAATGATGTGTGTCTTTTGGCATTGGAGTCAAAGGGAGATATTCGTACAAGTCTATGGATACCGTTTTCTACTTTTAGATAACCGTAAGCATTTTCGCCTTTGATGATAAATGAAGCATCTTTTATTCCTGCCTCTTCTCCTGCTTGATAATCCAGTGGTTCTATCTTGAAATCGTGTCTCTCTGCCCAACGCAGATACATACGATATAGCATATTTGCCCAATCTTGAGATTCTGTCCCACCAGCTCCTGGGTGTATAGATACTATAGCATTTGCTCCATCGTGTTCACCACTTAGCATCATTTGCACTTCCAATGCTTTGGTACTCTCCAATAGGCTAGGAGCATCATCATAGAGCATCTCTAGCGTTTCATCATCACCCTCTGATTTGGATAGCTCGAAATACTCACTTGCATCATTTAGTGCATCATAGGCATCATTGTAAGTAGCCAAAATCCTCTCTGCTTTGGTCTTCTCTTGCGATACTTTACCTGCATTGGTAGCATCATTCCAAAATGAAGCATCTTGTTGCATAGTATCTATCTCTTTAAGTCTATCCATTATATCATCAGGCTTGACGATATTTTTGATATTATTCATCTTTTGGCTCAATGACTTTATCAACTCTCCATACTCATAAGCATCCATAGATTATCCTTTATAATTGGTTATGATTTTATCAAAATGAGGTTAGAGATAGATTAAAAAACTTCAATGTATATACATTGAAATTATGATATACTAAATTAAACTCAAAAGGATTAAGAATGTACGCAAAACCTATCAAAGTACAGACTTCTTTGCGAATAGACAAAGAGTCCCTACAAGATGCAAGAAAAATTTTAGATGATGTAGGTATGAACTTTTCAGAAGCTGTTAATATATTTACCAAAATGATAGTAGCTCATAGAGGTTTACCTTTTGAAGTGAAAATACCTACCAAGAGAGATAGTGATATAAAAGATTTGACAAATAAATTGCATATTGCATTAGAAGATGTGGCTCATTTGAGGAGTGGAGAGAAAAAAGAGAAAAAAGCAAGAGATTTCTTGAATGAGTTATGAGATAATAGCAGTAGATGAGTTCCAAAAGGATATAAAAAAACTTTTTAAAAAATATAAATCTATCAAAGGTGATATTCTTGAACTTATTGATAAATTAGAAGAAGATTATAGTATAGGTATTGATTTAGGATATGACTTATATAAAATTAGAGTTAGGAATAGTGATATAGGTGGTAAAAGTGGAGGCTATAGAGTAATATATTATACTAAATTATCAAATGATAAAATCTATCTTTTAACAATTTTTTCTAAAACACAAAAAGAGAATATTGATTTAAAAAAATTAAAACCAATTATAGATAAAATAAAAGGATAAATCATAACTAGCAAAACACACATCATACATAAATCAAATCAAACTCATATATCTATAGAGTCTATAGGAGATTGGAAGCTTGATAGTATTAAGGATATAGAGAGAGAACTCAAATATATATCTGTAGATAGAGATATAATTTGGGATGTTTCTGCTATTGACTCTTTTGATAGTGCTGGAGTGTTGTTGTTTATTGATTATCTTCGTATATTTAGAGATGTGGTCTCTGTGGAGGTGGTAGGGTATAGTAGCAAACAGAGAGATATGTATGAGCTTTTGGTTGATACTAATCATCATATAGTATTACCCTACAAAGAGAATTTTGTAGAAAAGATAGGTGAAAATACGGTAGATATATATACACAGATAGTAGATTTCATACGATTTATAGGTGAGATGTTTTATGCTATATTTCATACTATTTTGCATCCACGGGAGATGCGTCTCAAAGAGATGGTATATCATATACACCAATCAGGGTTTAATGCTCTTTTGATAGTTGGACTTACGGCTTTTTTGGTAGGAATGGTCATCGCTTATCAAGGGGCTGTACAGTTGGCTAAGTTTGGAGCAGATATATTTATAGTCGATACGGTGGCTATATCTATGACTAGAGAGTTAGGACCGATGATTACGGCTATAGTTATCGCAGGACGAAGTGGCTCGGCATATACAGCAGAGATAGGTGCTATGAAAATTACAGAAGAGATTTCTGCTATGAGGACTATGGGATTTGACCCTTTTAGTTTTTTGGTTTTGCCTAGATTATTTGCCTTGATGATAGCTTTGCCGTTGCTCATATTTTTTGCAGATATTATGGGGATTATTGGAGGTGCTTTTGCTTCGTATATGGAGCTTGGTATATCTCCTACTATGTTTATAGATAGATTGTATGAAGTCCTAGAGGTCAAGCATTATCTATTGGGTATGCTAAAAGGTCCTATATTTGCTTTTGTCATTGCGACTATAGGATGCTATAGAGGATTTGGAGTCTCTGACAATACAGAGAGTCTAGGTCTCCAAACTACCTCATCTGTGGTCAATGGAATATTTTTGGTCATAGCCTTTGATGCACTATTTTCAGTCATTTTTACGGAGCTTGGAGTATGAATAAAATCATAGAAGTAGATGGAATAGTTACTAGATTTGGTACAAGAACTATACATGATGGAGTCAATCTACATATCAACAAAAATGAAATTTATGCTATACTAGGTGAGAGTGGTTCTGGTAAATCTGTATTGATGAAAGAGCTTATTATGTTGCTTGAACCTACAGCTGGAGAGGTGAGTATATTAGGTAAAAAGCTAAACCATATATCATTTAAAGATGCTCAATCTATACGGAGTGATTGGGGTGTATTGTTTCAGTTTGGTGCATTGTTTTCATCTATGACTATATCTGAAAATATAGCAGTCCAACTCAAAGAATATACCAATATAAGCAAGAAAATGATAGATAGATTGGTACTATCCAAACTAGCATTGGTAGGATTGGATTCTCATGTAGGCAATCTATATCCATCACAAATATCAGGTGGTATGGTCAAGAGAGCTGGACTAGCTAGGGCATTGGCTATGGAGCCAAAGCTACTATTTTTGGATGAACCTACATCAGGACTAGACCCAATAGGTGCTAGGAATTTTGATGCGTTGATACTGGAACTTAGGGATTTATTGGGTATTACGGTGGTGATGATTACTCACGATTTGGAGAGTATATTTGGTATGGTAGATAGGATGGCTATATTAGCAGACAAGAGAGTGGTAGCAGAGGGTAGCCTAGCAGAGGTACTACAATCTACACACCCATTTGTAGAGGAGTTTTTCAAAAACGACTACACAAAAGATAGATTTAGAGATAAGGTAATATAATGTACAGTAGAGTCAATTATACAGTAGTAGGAATATTTGTATTGGTCTTTGGTATTTCAATGGTACTATTTGGATTGTGGCTTGGCAAATATAGTATGAAAGAGGAGTATTCTGTATATAGGCTAGAGATGACAGAGTCTATAGCAGGACTATCCAAAGACTCCAATGTCAAACTTCATGGTGTATCTGTAGGTAGAGTGAGCCAAATACGCATAAATCCCCAAAATATAGAGAGAGTTGAGATAGTATTAAATATACAAAAGGGTATCCCAATCAAAGAAGATATGTTGGCATCTACGCAGATGCTAGGCGTGACAGGACTATTATCCATAGAGATAGAAGATGGTACAAATGAAGCCAAAACACTTATCCCAACAGCAAACTATATTCCACTTATCAAGACAAAACCATCAATGCTATCTAGTTTCAAAAGTAGTGCAGAGGGTATCAAAGACAAAGTAGATAGGCTACTTACAAAAAGTGACAAATTATTATCAGACAAAAATATAGAGAAAATATCAAGTATATTAGATAATTTTGATAAACTCCTCATCAACTCAAACAAAGTAGCAAGTAGGGCTATAGTCTCACTAGATGAGTTTCAAGTATCAGTAGATACTATCAATCAAAATTTTACCAAAATCACAAATGACTTTGGTCAGATGAAAACAGACTTTGCATTAATCAAAGATATAACCATTCCTACATTAGATAATATGCTCAAAACTAGTAAAAACTTCAATAAAATAACTCTAAAATTTGGCAAAACCATAAGAAGAGGAGACTACAATCTCAAAAAGATGCTAGAACCTATATTGGTCGATATGAGAATACTATCAAATCAAATCAATGATATATCCAGAGAATTAGGACAAAACCCTAGTGATTTGATATTTAAAAGCAGGAAAAAGTTAAGAGCTCCTGGAGAGTGAAGCTATGATAGGGATTGAACTCCCTAACAGTTATGATATAATAGGTAATCAAATACCTATATAGGAGTTATTTATGTATTTCAAACTTAAATTGGAATCCCAAAAGTTTTTAT
>DAOVZV010000282.1 GCA_030634925.1 Sulfurovum sp. | reverse complement strand
CTGGATTGTTCTACTAATTGTCTATCTTTATCTCTATTTTTCTTTACCTCTTGTTTTATTTTATGCTCTAGTTTATTATTTAGATTTTCAAGCTCATTTGTCTTTTCTCTTATCTCTTCATTGAGACTATTGCTTAGTACTCTTATCTCATTTAGCTCTATTCTGGATATTCTCACAAAATAAAACCCCAACATCATAAGTATAGATACTATTATCAACTGTGTCAAGATGATATTATTGATATACTCACCAAGCTCATCTTGTATAAAATCAATCTGTATATCTGCACCTACAATATATTTATTGCCTTTTGGAGTAATCATAGGTATCAATACACTCCGAAAAGTCCCCCACTTATCAGTAGTCTCTTCATATTTTATTTTATTGTTTTTTAGTAGATTACTTAGGGTATCACTAGCTTCATCATATTTATCAAAATATCTAGTGAGATTATTATCTTTTATCTCGTTAGTAGTAGCACTTGATGATGTAAAATATATTTCATTTTCTATCTGAACCATAGTATATACATAAGATATATTCAGATTTTCTACAAGCCTACTTAGATTTAATATATTTTTATAATCCTCTTGAGTAGATATAGATTTCTTGTCCAACGCTCTATCATGAAACTCTATAGGTAGATATACTTTTGTGATAAGTGCTGTATTTCTTAGGAATTTATCTATATTGTTGTATAGACTATCTTTATTTGTATGGTAGCTGATATAGGAGTTTATGATAGAACTAAATATCACAAGTAGTACAAATCCAATAGCTATACGGTTCTTGATACGATAGTTTCTAAGTAGTCTATCAATCATATCGTTATCCTAAATGTAGCTCCATACTTATCATTGGATACGGTTAATAATCCTTGGCAATGCTCTTCTATGATGGTCTTTGACATATATAATCCTAATCCTGTACCATTTTTCGCTTTTTTGGTAGAGAAATATGGGTCAAATATTTTGGTTAGTATCTCTTGTGGGATGCCTCTTGCGTTGTCACTAACTGTAAGTATGAGATGGTTATTTTCTTTAAATGTTCTTATTTTTATATAAGGTTCTTTGATATGATTATCTATCAAGGCATCTTCTGCATTTTTGATTAGATTTAATACTACCTGCTTTATCTCATTTGAGTAGCTCAAAAACCTATCATCACACTCCATCTCTTTGATAATCTTGATATTTTTATTGGCTATAGAAGATTTTACTATTCCCATCACAGATTTGACAATCTCATTAAATGAGCTATCTGTTTTTTGTTTGTTTGGTTTGAAAAAATCTCTAAATTCATCTATCGTATCGCTAAGATGTTGAGCATAATTAGATATGTTTTGGCTGTTTTCTATTACTGTCTCTGGTGTTATCTTGCCTAGTTTTGCTTTGATGAAAAGTCCTGAACTAGTAGCAGAGATAGCAGTCAAGGGTTGTCTCCACTGATGGGCTATCATACTTATCATCTCTCCCATCTGAGCTAGACGGGATTGTTCTATCATCTTTTGGTCTTTTCTTCTATTTTTATCTACTTCTTTTTTTACCTTTTGTATGAGAGTTCTATTGAGAGTTTCTAGTTTCTTATCTTGTTTGAGGTATAAGCCAAATATATATAAAAGATACCCAAATATAATACTACTAAATATAAACATCAATATCAATATATTTCTATAAAACTTTATATCACCCTCTATACGAGCTTTATTATCTATCAATAGTTGTTTGAGTATTTTGGTATTAATAGTATTTAACTCCTCTGCCAAATCCAATAATTTGTGTGTCTCTTCGAGATAATTTTGTATATCTTCTGTTTTATGATGGAGTATAGTATTTTTACCTCTTATCATAACTTGTTTTTTGAGTACTATATTAATCTTCTCCATAATTCTCTGAAGTTTATCTTTTGATGGATAACCATCTAGTAGATTGATAATCCCTGCTATCTCTGTACCACTGAGGTTTGATAGTTTGTGCTGTTCTATATATATTGATTTTTTATAAGGAGATATATTAGGGTCTTGCAAAAACTCTTCTAGTATATTGTGAGAGATACTCACAGATATAAAGAACTCTGGTACATAGTGAGTGAGCAAAGTACCCAAGAAGTATCTCTCTCTATCCTCAGAAAATAGAAGTTCAGACTTCTTTCCTATGATATAACTATCATCATTTATATAGTCAAAAAACTGGAAGTAGTCATCATACTCCATTTTTGAATTTTCTATAAGTTTTAGATAGTCATTAAAAGACTTATTTATGAACCTTGGATATTTCTTTTGCAAAGAGTAAATCTCTTGAATATGAGTATTCATAGATTTTCTTCTAGTTCTTTCT
>DAOVZV010000049.1 GCA_030634925.1 Sulfurovum sp. | reverse complement strand
GATATAACCATCCTCAAAGCTCTGGAAGTGGGATAAATATGGAGTTTTTTCATATTGGAAGTATAGCAGAAATGGTAGTAATTTATAGGAGTAAATTCGCTTTGAAGCGACAAATCCTATAAAATAAATCAAAGCTTTAGATAGGCACTTATTTGTGAGTATCCTATTTTGTCTGCTATTTGAGCTCTTAGTTGTAGAGTGTATCTACCCTCTTTTGTGATATTTATATCTTCTATCTGATATTTACCATCTACAAAAGATATATTTTCTACTACCTTATCATCTCTTACAGAGTGAGGTCTTGTTAGTGCAAATGTGACATTTGCATCTGATACTTCTACTCCATCTTTATTGGTGACTTGATAATAGAAGCTATTTTTACCTTTTGACAATATTACAGATTTTGGAGCTGGTAGATTGCTATGTATATTGTCTGTGACTACACGAGTCTTGACATCTACTATATTGATAATATACTCTTTGTCAAAGGCTATCTTCTTTTGTGTAATTTCGTTGATATGAATATCTGCCATTTGATACTTTAGCATATACTCATTTGACTCTTGTACAGGCATAGATATAGCCGATTTAACCGTCCAATATGCCAGTAATATACCAAATAGCAAAAAGCCTACTATCATGTGTGGCCAGTATGTTTTTTCTTTATTGTTTGCCATTTTTTATCCTCATATATATCGGTCTAATTGCAAATAACCAAAGAACTAAACTAGAACCAAAATATACCAATACTTTCAATCCCCAAACCATATATCTAGTCTCATTTGGTATAGTTTTTGTAAGTTCTACACCTTTTGAGTCTCCTATATCATCTGCTAGTTCTGAAAATGCTTGTAATATACCTATATTGTCTTTGTCCTCTTGGGTATTTTTGTCTTTTACTGCTACTACACCTACTGCTGAATATATCACCTCTTCATAGTCGTACATAGCTCGTACTTCGTCTGAAGATGGTATCAATCCTATTCTACCTGTGGTTCTACTATCTTTTGTTATCTTTGCTTTTGGAGCAAATATAAATAATACAAATGGCTCACTCATACTCTTGCTATATTTCTTGCTGTGTTCTACTAGATTAAATCCTACTGGGAAGTGTTCATTTGTTGCGATTACATATCCATTGATACCTGTTTTTGTAGAGAGTTCATCACCGATTTCATTTATGAGTTTTGATACTTCTGGTTTGAGGATATCATCTTTGAGAATATGTGTTGCATTTAGAAGAAGAGGAAGAGATAAAGCAAGGAAGGTTGCCCTTACTTTTGCTTTAATCATATTTTAGCCAACATATAATAGTTTGCCACTAACAGCCCATGCTACTGCTGCTACTGCAGACAATAATAATGCTATACCTAATACTTTGTCCATATATTTAATCATTACTAATCCTTTGGTTTTGCATCTACAAATGCAAACTCTTTGTTTCCAACAGAGTTCTTTTTGAGATTATTTATATCTCTAATGACTGATGGGTCATAAGGATTGGTAGCTGATGCACTTGCCGTACTAATAGCTTTAGTTGTCAAAAATGCAAGAATTGAAAGTAGAAGAACGACTGCGATAGCCATCCCTCCTAGACCATTAAGACCAAATACATTTCTATTTGTATTTTCTGTCATATCAAACTCCTTAGTTTGCCAATGACTGAATATATACAGTCAAGGCTTTTTCTTGTACAGGAGTAATAAGTGTCTTGAATGATGGCATCTTACAAATCCTACCTTTTCTCCTGTGTCCTAATGCATGTTTCATCAATGTTCCATCATAAGATACAATATCAGGAGACATTCCAGCACTACCTTTTCCATCTGCTCCATGACATGATGCACATACTGCAAAAGAAGCAGGTTGTTCACCTTTCATACCACCAGCAACATAGATAGCAATCTCTTCAGCATCTTTACCACTAGCCATCATTGGAGGCATAGAACCCATTGGGTAGCTTAATTCATTTGCACCATGCTCTATAGTATATAGAACTTGCTCTTTTGTCATTCTAGCTGTAAAGTCTTGAGCTCTTCCAGATAGTCCATCACCTGTAACACCATGACACTGTGAACACTGCACCAAGAAGATAGATTCACCCATCTCTTTGAGAGTAGCTTCATCTGCATCTTTGTGAACAGTTTCAAACTTTTCGTTATATGCTAATACTTCTTCATTGTACTCACCAATTTGACTGTATGCATTAACTGGGTAACCAAAAAATCCATACCACATAGCCCAAATGAAAGTTCCTAGAAAGCTATAAGCCCAACCAGAAGGTAGTTCGTTTTTATACTCACCAATACCATCCCAGTTCTCATCTGCTAATTCACCACTAGCAGTGTCTGTCTTCATCTGATTAACATACTTCATAGATATTGCTGATGTTAATACAGCAATAGCTATAGCTCCACCCATAGTCAAAGCGTTAATTGAATCAGCGAAGATATCTATATCAAGACTCATTACAACATATATAGTAGCTATCATTAATATAGCTGAAAATACCAATGCTTTTATCATTAATCCATTCATTTATTCTCCTCCTTAATTATTCTCTTTGTGATGCAGGTTTATCTTCTACAGGAGTACTTGTGACTTCGTCATCAAGTGCGATATTCCCATATTTTTCATAATCCCTATCACCTCTTTTTTCACTTCTGTATAAATATATGATATATCCATACAACATTATTACCAAAAAAATGGTCATAAAGAAAGAGGCATAACCTTGTAGTTCTCTAATATCCATTTTATATCACTTATTTCAAACTATTAAGATATGCGATTATTGCTACAATTTCAGGTACTTCACCATTTGCAACAGCATCTTTTACATCTTTGTTTTTCATATTGTCAGCAATAGCTTTTGCTTCTGCTAATACTTTTGGCTTATATGCATCCCAACCAGCTCTTGTACCAATCAAATCATCAGCATAAGGTGTGTTAAATACATTTTTAACTGTAACAGCTTCTGCATAGGCAGTTTCTATATCAGCTAAGTTTGTAAACTGGTGCTTATATGCTGGCATAATTGAACCAGGAACAATTTCTGATGGATTAAACATATGGTTTTCATGCCAATCAGTAGTTCTATAGTTTCCTATACGATGCAAGTCTGGACCAGTTCTTTTAGAACCCCAAAGGAACGGTCTATCATAAGCATATTCTCCAGACAAAGAGTAATCACCATAACGGTCAGTCTCTGATTTGAATGGACGGATTAACTGTGAGTGACAAGACATACAATTGTCTTTTACATACACATTTTTACCTGCTAATTGAAGAACTGTACGAGGCTTCATACCAACTAGTGGTCTTGAAGCTTCTGCAAAGTTTGGAACAATCTCTATCAAACCAGCGAATGATATAACAACAAAAACAGCTACAGAGAAAAAGAACGGGTTTTTTTCTAACCAATGAAACATAACAACTACCTCCTTATGCCATAGGTGTTTTAAATTGAGGCTCTTCTGTAAGTTGCTTAGAAGAAGTCATCGATTTATACATATTGTAAGCGAATATCAAGAAACCTGTAAGGTATAATACCCCAGAGAGTGCTCTAATCGCATAGTAAGGATGAAGTACTGTAACTGTATCAATAAAGCTATACATTAAGTTACCATATTCATCAACAGCTCTCCACATCATACCTTGTGTGATACCTGCAATCCACATAGAAGTAAAGTAAAGAACAACTGCTACAGTCTGAATCCAAAATTGAACTTCGATAAGTTTCTTAGAGTATATTTCTCTTTTAAACATTCTAGGAACCATATGGAATAGTGCAGACATAATCATAAATACAACCCATCCGAGTACACCATCGTGAACATGACCTGGAATCCAATCTGTAAAGTGAGCAATAGCATTTACTGACTTGATAGCCTGAATAGGTCCTTCAAGAGTAGATAACATATAGAATGTTGAAGCTAGTACCATAAATTTGATTAGTGGATTTTCTGTCAATTGATTCCACTCACCTTTCATTGTAAGTAGCATATTGATAGCACTACCCCATGATGGTAAAATAAGAACAATAGAGAAAGCAGAACCCATAGTTTGCATCCAATCAGGAACAGTTGACCATAATAGATGGTGAGAACCAGCCCAAAGATATACAAACATCAAACCCCAAAAAGATAATAGTGACAACTTATATGAATATATAGCTTGTCCTGACTCTTTTGGAAGGAAATAATAAATCATAGCAACGATAGGCACAGTAAAACCAAATGCAACAGCATTATGTCCATACCACCACTGTACTAGTGCATCATTTGTACCAGAATACATAGATACAGAGTGCATAACACTACCTAGTCCATCTGTCAAGAAATATGTAGGAACTGATATATTATTGAATAGATACAACATAGAAACACCGAGGAAACATGCTATATAATACCAAAGAGATATATATAGAGATTTCTCTCTTCTAATTCCTACTATACCGAAAATCGAGATACCCCATAGTATCCAGATAAGAACGATAACAATATCAATAGGCCACTCATATTGAGCATACTCATGAGATTGAGAATATCCCAATAATAGAGATACTGTAGCTACTAATGCACCTACGAAATATAACCAAAAGTGTATCTTACCTATAGCCATCAAAAACTTTGATTCTGCCATAGAGACTTTTAGTACTCTCTGTCCCACATAATACCAAGTAGCAAAAATACCACTTACTGTAAATCCAAATACTACTGTATTTGTATGTATTGGTCTAAGTCTAGAAAAAGTTCCATACTCACCGATGAGATAATTTAATTCAGGAAATGCCATTTGTGCGGCGATAAGTGTACCGACTAGCATACCTAAAAATCCAAACAAAATTGTTGTATATGTGAACAGTTTTGCTATAGAATAATCGTATTCTAATGCTGCGTTTGATTGCATGCATACCCCCTTGTATAAAATCTATGTCATAAAAATTACAACATTCAAGAATGATTATATTCGTATTTAATTATAGCAGACTTAAAAAATGATTTAAGCTTTTCATTTGAGTTAAAAATGGTTAATTTGTTTCAGTTATGGTGCTAAATATATTATATGTAATTAGGAGTATTTTACTCTTTTATTGGATAGGTTTATATATTTCTCGTTCTATTCTGTCCTTGACAATAACTAATATGATATAATCAATCAAAAAGGATGACAATGTGTATGACTATTCATGATAAATATATAGACCCCTTTACAGACTTTGGGTTCAAACATATCTTTGGTAAAAAAGAGCATAAGCATCTGCTTATTAGTTTCTTGAATGATTTGCTAGATATTGATGATAAAATTATAGATATAGAGTATAGAAACTTAGAAAAACTGGGTCTAAATATTGTAGATAGACGAGCTATTTTTGATGTCTTTTGTACTGATGAGAAAAACAACAATTTCATAGTAGAATTACAACGAAGTAAACAAAAATACTTCAAAGATAGAGCCTTGTATTATACTAGCTTTCCTATCCAAGAACAAGCCCACAGAGGCGATTGGGATTATGAGCTTAGGAAGGTCTTTTTTGTAGGTATTTTGGACTTTGTGATGGACGACAAAGAGGATTATCTAAGCAAAGTACAACTTATCAATACTAATACCAATGAACTATTTTATGATAAACTCACCTACTATTATCTCGAAATGCCTAAGTTCAAAAAGAGAGAAAAAGACCTCTCAAACCATCTGGAGTATTGGCTATATTATCTCAATAATCTATCAGATACCATAGAGATACCTCAAAAACTCCAAGAAGATAAAGTCTTGATAGATGCCTTCAAAGTAGCAGAATTTTTAGCACTAGACAAAGATGCAAAATGGAGCTATCAACAAGACCTCAAAAGAAAGCTAGACTATAAAGCCGTAATGGATTATGCCAAAGAAGAGGCAGAAGCAGTAGGTATGCAAATGGGCATGGAGATGGGACTAGAACAAGGTATTGAGAGAGGTATCGAGAGAGGATTGGAACAAGGAATTGAACAAGGTATAGAAAAAGGAGCTAAAGAGAAGCAGATTGAAATAGCCAAAAAACTTCTTTCTCAAAGTATTGACTTGGAGACTATTATACTCTCTACAGGACTTACTATAGAGGAGATAAGAGATACAGAAAAAGCCTAAGCTTTGCCCTTTGCACTCTGTATTGAGTGTATGTATTGGTAGTCTATTAGTATAGGTGACTCTTTGGGTAGATTTGATGCTAATCTCTCTAACATCGCTTCAAAATCTTCAAATAGATAGTTTGCCATAGACCCTGGGATTGGATTGATTTCGTTTAGTAGTACCTCGCCATCTACTACAAAGAAGTCACATCTGATGATACTTCCTGCAAATAGTGAAGAGTAAATCTTTTTGAATGTATCTGCTATTTGGATACTCAAATCATCTGATATATCAGCAGATTGTACTTGTGAGTCTCGTGAGAAGTCCATATACTTCTTCTCAAAATCCAAAAACTCCTCTTTTTGAGGCTCTTCTATGATAGATAGTTCCCATCTATCACTGTACGCTCCTGCTTGATTGTACTCTTTGACACCATCTATAAATGGTTCTACTATTATATCATTGTCAAATTCAAATGCCACATCTAGGGCATAGTCTAATTGGCTCTCATCTTTGACGATACTTACACCTATACTACTTCCTAATCTTACTGGCTTGATGATAACTGGATATGGTATTGATATGCTTCTCTCGTCTGTGTGTGAGAGATACTCATACTCTACGCTCTTGACTCCTAGGCTATCTGCTAGGAATTTGGTATATAATTTATTGTAAGATAGTGCTGATGCTTCCATTCGTGGAGAGATAAAAGGAATATTATAAAACTCCATTATTGATGCCATCTTGCCATCTTCTCCATCTCTTCCATGGATTAGATTTAAGCTTACGAATGCTTCTATCTTTTTGCTTCCAAACATACTATCTATATAAAATCCACCTCTTTTTAGAGTAAGTTTCTTGGACTTCTTGTACTCTCCTGATGAGAATAGTTTTGAGTTTATATATTGTGTATCTATGAGATAAAACTCTCTATCAGAACTTACAAATATATAAGTAATATTGGATTTTTTGAGTACACTTTTCATAGTTATAGCAGAGACTATACTTATCTCATGCTCATAACTAGACCCACCAAACAGAATGGAT
>DAOVZV010000117.1 GCA_030634925.1 Sulfurovum sp. | reverse complement strand
CCGATAAATAGAAGCCACCATATAAGCACAGGTGAGATTAGCATAGACTCTTTGATGATTTGCATATCAAATGAGCCTGTCTCTTTGAATATAAGGAAAAATGCCAATAGTATCAACATAGAAGCTATGTGTGTATATAAAAAGAATTTGATAGAGGCGTATATCCGTCTCTCTGCTCCCCAAATACCGATGAGAAAGTACATCGGTATCAGAGTGAGTTCCCAAAAAATGAAGAACCAAAGAAGATTGGTACTAGCAAACACTCCAAAGATAGCAAAGCTAAAAAATATCAAAAGCCAAAAGTATGGTGTTTGGTTTTTGATACTCCAACTAGATAATGATACCAAAATCAAGAGTAATGAAGATAATATAAGCATAATCCCACTCAATTTATCTACAGCTAGACTAAGTACAAAACCAAACTCATCAACTACTAGATAATTACCCAAAGAGAGATAACCCACATCAGGGATAGAGCCAAAAAGAGTTAGAGAGTAATTGAATAGATACGCAAACCAAATCAGGGCTATATATCTCATACGATACCTCCTACAAAAAATATTATAAATATAAGAAGCAGACCTATTATCATCATAGAACTATTATCTCCTGTGACTTGGGTGTGGGTTTTGGCGAAGTTATGCCGTATCTTTTGGCTCATATTTATCGTGCTTATCACGGTTTTGTCTATGATGTGAGTATCTATATAGTTGATAGATTTGGCTACACCATTTATGATGATATTTTTGGAGAAATAGAAGATGAGATACTCTACAAAATAGCCATTGAATAATACTTTGTGTATCGCTTTCATCAGAGGTTGTGACGCTATTTTTTGGGTTATATCAAATCGTTTGGAATAGTAAAAATAGGTTATATAGCCTAGGAATATTATAATAGGCAATATGTATAAGGCTAGATTATGGACTTCTGGAGAGGCTGAAGCTGTCACTTCTGAGGAGTGTTGTAGATAGTCTAAAATATTTTTATGAAATATTCCCATAAGTAGAGTGATGATAGCCATAATCAAAAGTGGTAGATTAATCCAGAAAAATGATATAGGTTTGATTTGTTTATACAACTGCTCATCTCGATTAGTCCCTCCAAAGCTCAAGAACCAAAGCCGTCCGATATAAGCTACTGATAATACTCCTGCGATGATAGTCAAGGTCGATATGAGTCCATAGGTAGTAGGGTTGAGTAGTGTGGCACTGATAACCATATCTTTGGAATAAAACCCACTAAAAGGAGGGATACCACTTAAGCTCAATGCTCCTAAACCCATAAAAATAGCTGTGTATTTCATCTTTTGATGAAATCCTCCAAATCTAAACATATCTTTGGTGTGAGAAGCGTACATCAAGATAGCACCAGCTCCGAGAAATAGAAGTGCCTTAAATACTGCGTGATTGACTAGATGTCCTACTCCTGCCAAAAAACTACCTGCTCCTAATCCTATGAAAGCTAGAGATAGATGTGACATCGTGGAGTATGCCAATACCTTTTTTAGCTCGTTTTGCACGAGTGCCGATGTTGCGCCGATAAAAGCACTAATCGCTCCAAATAGTGCTACTATAATCAACGCTTCACCTACTACATAGAAATCAAACATCCTAGCTATGATATATATACCACCATTTACCATAGTCGCTCCGTGGATAAGTGCTGATACTGTGGTAGGTCCCTCCATCGCTCTCATAAGCCACGGAAATAGTGGGAATTGTCCTGATTTGCCAATGGCTGATATAAATATAAAAATAGAGATGACATAGATGATGTTTTTGTCTATCTCTCCACTATTAGCTTGTCGATTTAGCTCTTGTAAATCTAGCGTACCTGTGAGATAAAATAGAAGTCCAATAGAAGCAAAGAGAAATATATCACCAAATTTGGTAAACAAAAATGCACTCATTCCTGCGTCTGCTGAGTCTGTTTTGTGATGCCAAAAAGATATAAGCAGATAAGAAGCCAATCCCATAAGCTCCCAACCTACAAAAAGTGAAACCAAATCTTTGGCAATGACAAGCAAAATCATAGCAGATATAAAAAATATCATCAGAGTATAATATCTGATTTGATTAGGCTCATCCCTCATATACGCATTGGAGAAGTGAATATCTAGTAGTCCAAGACCAGTAGCAATGAGCATCATCACCAATGATAAATGGTCTATATATATCCCAAAAGGTATCTGAAACTCTCCAAACTCAAACCAAATAGTAGAAATATCAATAGGTGTAGTATAAGTGAAAAATATCATTAGAGTCGTGCCAAAGAGTCCAAATGCTATGATATAAGCAACTATAAAAGCTCTATTATTTGTCATCTGCTGACTCCTCAAACTTATCTGCTGATTTGATATTGGCTATTTTGTTTGATGCTGAAAAAATCAAAAGCCCCACACCTGCTTCCAGAGTGGCTATGACAATTATCATATAAGATAGAACCAAATTTTGAGCTAATCCTAGATGATAGGCACTAATAGCCAACATCATAATGATACTATTGATTAAAATCTCCAAAGAGAAAAATATCCTCAAAAAATCGTCTCGTGAGCTAATACCATAAAGTCCCAAAGCAAAAAATGCAAATGCAAACAACATCTCTATCTCAAACATCTCTACTCCTTTTTTTGAGGACTTTTACCATCTTGACTGTGCCGTATAGTAGTGATACTCCAATGAGTCCAAAGATGATGATAAAGTCACTATATTGTGATACAAAGAGTCCATTATCAATATCTAGTGGGGCTTGAAGTAGAGTATCTTTGTGTTTGAAAAATATAACGCTAAGTGCTACAAAAATCAAAACAGAACTCACTATGGCAACTGGTCGCAGAGTAAAATCATCAAACTTATCTCCTATAATAGTAACTCCAAAAAGCATAAGTACCATAATCCCACCAGTATAGACAAATATCTGAAATAGTGCCAAAAGCTTCTCGTCCAAACTAATATAAAATAGACCCAAAACAAACATCATAGAGATAAAGCTGATAAGAGCTGGTACGGTTTGTCTGATATTTAGTGAACCCACAGCAAATAAAAATGCTATGAAAAGTAGTGCTATACTCATTTTTCTTCCTCTGCTTTTTTGGCTTTAAGTTGTGCCTCTTTTTTCTTTTTGGCTAGTTCTTTTTTTATCCTAGTGGCTTCTTCCTGTTCTAGTCTATCATCTATATAGCTTTGAGGAATATCCACATTTACCCAAAAATCATCTTGGTCACTGTGCCAACCACCACTTAGCATATCATATCGTCCACCACTAAGCACGATAGATTTATCAGGCTTGGTAGGACATACATCTTCACAAAGACCACAAAATATACAAGTAGCAAGATTGACCTCAGGGACTATATTTTGTTTTTTTAAAGGTAGCCGTTTCATAGTGATAGCATGAGTAGGACATATTTTGTTGCAACTATCACACCCTATACAAGTCTCATAGTCTATGGTATGTTGCCCTCTATATCTGCTTGGGTGATGCAAAGAAATTTTGCTTACATCTTCTTTGGCAGGTTTGGGTGAGGTCAAGGCTTTGGCTACTCTAATTGTCTTGCTTATAATATCAAAAATCATACCAAACTCCTCATAAGTAGTATCCATGCGATATTTAGAAGTGACAAAGGTACCATATATTTCCAACTGAAATTCAACATTTGAGCCATTGTAATCCTAGGAGTTGCTGCTCGTATGGTCATCATCACCATCGCTACTCCTACCATCTTGATAAAAAACCAAAAATAGCTATCAAAAAATAGTCCCTTGAATGCACCTAAAAATAGTGTAGTAGCTCCTGCAAATACAGCCATAAATTCAGCAAATTTGGCAAGTTGTAATAAAAAATAATTTGTACCACTATATTCTGTATAAAATCCATAAACTATCTCTTGTTCTGCGTCAGGTATATTGAACGGAGGCTGTTCAAGTATCCCCAAAAGTGCTATGAAATACAAGATAAATGCAGGGAGTAATATAGCAAAACTAACCCAACTGCTATGTTCTACTATCAAAGAAAGATTGAGCGTTCCAAACAAAAGAGCAGGAGACAAAGCAGACAAGAAAAATGCCGTCTCCATAGATATAGCTTGTGTCAAGACTCGAATACCACCCAAAAATGAGTATTTGTTATTTGAGCCAAAACCAGTAAGAAATAGCAAAAACGGCTCAATACTGATAAGCACAACCAATGCCAAAAGACCATAATCACTATCTATCACCACAAATCCATCACTCCATGGGATAAACGCACTAGGAAGCATCGCCATAATAAGTGCAAGTGGTGGCATCAGAGAAAATAGATATGGATTTACTCCTGTTGGAGTGATTGACTCTTTTGTGAGTAGCTTGGAGAGGTCAAAAAGTGTCTGATAACTACCTCCTATTCCGTTGAAATGAGGTCCTACTCTCTTGTGAAGTGATGCCATAAATTTACGAAAAAACCAATAGAGTGCCACAGTCCATATCAGCACATACAAAATCCCTGGGAAAACAAAAGCTTCTATTATTGTATCTATCATCTATCCAAATCTCCTTGACAAATATATAAACTTCCAAATACAAGTGGAATATCTGAAAGCGTTTTACCTTTGAGTAGATAATCCAACATCATAGTATGATTGAAGCTAGGCGCACGAAGCTTTATACGGTATGGATTGGTAGCTTTTGCTTTGGTTACAAGATGTATCAACACTTCACCTCTCGCCCATTCTACTCTACTGATAGCCTCTCCTGCTGGTAGCTTTTTGGGTACTTTGACAAGATGGTCTTTGAGTGGGTCAAACTCTTTGGATTTGACTCCAATCTCTATCTTCTCTTTGAGTATCTTGATGATTTCCACTGATTGTTTCAGCTCCAAAAACAGCATCTCAAATCTATCTTTTGCACTCCCTTTGGTCTTGGTAATATAGTCCAAATCAAGCTCATCATAAGCATCATAAGGCTCATCTATTCGTATATCGGTTTTGACTCCACTAGCCCTAGCCACTATTCCACTAAGACCAAATTTGATAATCTCATCATAGCTCAAATTGGCAAGATTGTCTGCTCGAAGTTTCATCGTAGGGTTTTTGACAAAAATAGCCTCCACATCTCCGATAGTCTCATCAAATTTATCAAACGCCTTTTGAAGTTCATCAAATATAGATATATCAAGTGGGTATCTAACTCCTCCTGCTTCTACCGACGCTGTAGCAATCCTAGCACCTGAATACGACTCCAAAAAGTCCAAAAAGAACTCCCTCGTATCCACATTCCACATAAACAATGTATGCAGT
>DAOVZV010000289.1 GCA_030634925.1 Sulfurovum sp. | reverse complement strand
GAAAAATGTACTTTTTGTGAGGAAAAGGTTAAAGAGTGTATAGATAATAATTTAGAAGATTGTTCACAAACTATTGAACACTATCGTCCTAAAGGTAAATATTATTGGTTGGCTTATAGTTGGGATAACCTGCTATTGTGTTGTCATAGATGTAATCAAAATAAAGATAATCATTTTGAAATAGATAATACTCAACTAGAATATAATGAAAACTTCAAAGAGAAAATTCATACAAGTACAAATGATTATCAAGATGAAAAACCTAAGATAATTAATCCTGAGTTAGAGAGTGTAATAGATAAATTGAGTTTTTATGATGGGATTATAGATTCAGATGATGAAAGAGTCAAATATACTATCAATACTTGTAGTTTGGATAGATATAAGTTAAATGAGGAAAGAAAAATAATTATTGATGATTTTATAAAAGTTGTAATTGATAAAAAGTTGAAAAATGAGCCTTTTACAGAAGATTTGCGAAAGTTGATGAATGAGTTCAAAAATCAAAAGATTGAATTTAAATCTTTAAGATATTGGATTTTTAAAAATCATGAACTATTGACAGATTGATTGAGTAGATATGACAAAAGCAGAAAAGATTTTTTGGTGGAGTATAGGGGTTCTTTTATCTATATTTATCATAGTTAATATTATAGCTATTGATAATCATCCTGTGGATAAAGATACTCAAAAGCCTGTACTTCATAAGTTTGTGGAGAAGATAGTTAAGTCAGATATTGTGCTTAGAAACCTATCCCAAAATCAACAAAATATCATCAATAGTCTAGGTAGAGAACTCAATAGTACTTATGATAGTGTAGATATGGAGATTGATAGATTGTTTGTGCCTGTTTATGCTAATATAGATAAGTTTTTGGATTATCATTACTCTATCATAGGTGAGTATTCTCAGTTGGGGGCTATGGCTTTTGGTGATATTGATGAGATGATAACTCAAAAGCTCCTAGGAGATGATTTTGATTTTAGGGGTAATGAGGCTTATTTATCTATAGATAAAGAGTACAAAGCTAATCTCCAAAACCATCTTTCTACTATAGATGAGTATGCTACAGAAGGTGTGGATTTGAGTATCAATAGTGAGGCTTTGGCTACTCTTAAATCTGATATTGACTCGCATCTACTCCAACAAAAGATAAAGATAGGTATTTTTGGTGGAGTGATTGTAGCCAAGATTATGGCTATAGTCTCTGCCAAAATAGCTATCAAGAGTAGTGCTAAATTAGTTGCCAAATCTACAGCATTGACTACAGGGGCTTTGGCTGGACTCTCTTGTGGACCGTTGGCGTGGTTGTGTTCTCCTATTGGTGCTGGTGCTTTGTGGATTGCTACAGATGGGATAGTGGTATCAGGAGATGAGTATCTTAGTAGAGATGGATTTAGGTTGGAGATAGTAGAGGCTATAGATAGTTATAGACAAAATCTCAAAAATAGCTACAAAGAGTCTTATCATAAATCATTTCAAGATTTATCTGCTTCTAGCATACAAAAATATCAAAAAGCCGAGATAAAAGAGAAAAAAATGATAAGAGAGAGTATAAACCTATAAAATTTGGCTACAATTACAAAAATATTTGAGGATGAACAATGACAAATGCAGAGAAACTAAAGAACTTTTTGGAGTTAGAGATATTACCAGATTTGGAAGTAGCCATAGATGAGCTTTTTGGAGCGATAGACAAAGCAAAAAAGGCATCAAAAGAGCAAAAAGATGACTTAGAAGAGCTTAGAGATATGCGTACAGAGTGTTTTGCTATTATCCAAGAGATAGATAGAGATGAATTAGAAGATGAAGAGATAGATGAGCTTTTATCAGAACTTGTAGCATCAAAGAGTGAAGATTAGTAGATAGATAGAAAGTCTTGATGAAAACTCAAGACTTCTATCATCATCTTAACTCTTAGCAGAGATAAGCACACCCTCTATCAGTTTATCCAAATCTCCATCTAATATCCCATCTACATTTGAAAATGCTTGATTGCTTCTTGTGTCTTTGACTTGTTGGTATGGTTGCATTACATACGAACGGATTTGGTGTCCCCAGCCTATTTCTGATTTTTCTACACCGTCTAGTAGTGCTTGTTTTTTGTTCATCTCATACTCATATAGGCGAGATTTGAGCATTTTCATCGCTGCTGATTTGTTTTTGTGTTGGCTTCTATCGTTTTGGCACTGGACTATGATATTGGTCTCTATATGGGTGAGTCTGATGGCTGATTCTGTCTTATTGACATGTTGTCCTCCTGCT
>DAOVZV010000154.1 GCA_030634925.1 Sulfurovum sp. | reverse complement strand
TCTTTTCATCGATAAGTGAATAAGAAAGATGTTTGACAGGGGCAAAGAGCGCTCTTCGAGTTCCATATGATGATGCCATGATGATTTCAGGGATGATAAAATTCCGATAATCAACGTTTTCTTCTTCAATTACCTCTTGTTCTACATCACCCATTATTCCATTGGATAACTCAGTATCGCTCCCTAGGAGAACTCCACTGACGTATCCTTTTCCTTTTTTGAGTTGTCTATTTACTTTTTCATTATTGTCTTTAGAAACTGGAATGTGTTCTTGAACAATTCTCCCTGATTTCACGGGTAATATAATGTCTCCGGGTATTGCTTGATGGATAGGAATATGTTGTTTTATTCGTCGGCTAAGCATCTTATTGAAAAGATATGATTGATAGGCATAGACAAACATGGTGATGAGATTAGCGGGTAATTGCTTCAATGCCCCAATATAATCATTTGGATTTTCGATTAGATAATCCTAGAGGATTTGTATATAATGGACTATCTGATATAGATGTGATACTCGTCGATGACATCATCACCACAGGACTCACAATACAAGAAGCAAAGGAGAAACTAGAAGATAACGGAGTGAGAGTTCTCTTTGCCATTACTCTAGCAGATGCTAGAAACTCTTAATATTTAGATAAACATAGTAAAATAACAAAACAAATATAAAGGATTGATATGTCAAGAAAAATAGGTATGTGGCTTTATAATAACTCTGGTGGTGATGCGATACAAAAAGAAATCATCAAAAAGCTTAGAGATAGAGATATAAAAACTATAAATGATATAAATCTCCGTCATGCAACAGCAAAAAATGGACATATTTTACACAATGAACTCAAAGTAGATGAGCTTGACCTATTTTTCTCATACAATGCAGGTGAGCAGACTCAGTATCAGATGTTTTTGTATCAAGCACTTAACCGTGTAATGCCTATGATAAATAATTTTGATGCTTTTTCTCTCACAGAAGATAAATTTCAAACAGCCTTTTTGCTTAGACAACACGGTATAGATACTCCTAGTTTCAAGCTATGCCATAGAGATGATACTCATGAACTCAATGAGATTATGAAAAAATGGCAAAGAATGGTATATAAACCTACAGATGGTTGGGGTGGAGTAGGACTTACCAAGATAGAAAACCAAGCATCACTTGATATGCTTATGCCTTTTCTAAATCAGATGGACTTGAGATTTTTCTATGTAGAGAAGTTTATCAAATATGATAATACAGATTTTCGTGTAGATATAGTAGATGGTGAGTTTGTAGGTTGCTATGGACGAAAAGCAAGTAAGAGTGATTGGCGTACCAATGTAACTAGTGGTGGTTCAGTATTTCTAAGAGAACCTGATGATGAGGTGATAGAACTAGCCAAAAAAGCATCCAAAGTATGTGGCACAGATATAGCAGGTGTAGATATAATCTATGATTTGGAAAAAGAGAAATATGTAGTACTAGAAGTAAATGGAATACCAGCATTTGCCACACCAGAACAAGAAAAACTAGGATTAGGATTTAATAAGAAAAAAATAGACCTAATCGTAGATATGATAGATAGAAAGACCAAGAAGTAAAAAGGATATTTGATGCAACTAATTTTAGAGGTTGAAGAGAGTCAAAAAGATATAGTTTTAAATATAATTTCAAATTTAAAAGAAGGTTTGATAAAAAAACTTAAAGTATTAGAGTCACCTTATGTAAATTCTGAAGAGCAGAAAGATATTGAAAATATATTAAATGCTAGAACAGATGATGATAAAGCTATATCTCATTCTAAAATCATCTCTATAGATGTTTAATCTATGAAAAAAGATATAAAAATTACTTATCTAAAAAAAGCTGTGAAATTTTTAGATAAAAATAAGAATATTATCAAAGAGTCAGATGTAGATACTTTGATGATTTCAGCTATAAAGAAAACAGTCTTTTCTGAAAATATTAATTTGGATATAAAAGCATTAAAAGGTTCTTTGCTTGGTAAAAGTAGAGTGAGAAAAGGTAAAGTAAGAATTATATTTGAGATATTAGTAGATGAAGTTATTATTGAAAGTATTGTTGAAGATATTAATTTTAGAGGAAATATTTACTAAATGAAAAAAGGAAAAAAAATGAAAAAAGAGAAATTACCTAAATTGGGTCTATTGTATATGGATTATGTATTGAGATTTTTTGATAAGTCAAACTTCAAGGGTTGGCCTGACAAGATAGAGATAGTCACATACCACTGGAAAAATGATAAAGATAGATTTATCAAAGAGGTCAAACGCAAAAAGATAGATGTACTTATCGGTAATGTTCCTGCTACTGCTTATGAGACATTTAGAGAGATAGCAAATGCTTTGCCAAATGTACAGTTTATCCCATCACTAGATACTCAATTTTCAAACAAATCCAAAGAGAATGTAACTCGTTTCGCGTGGAAATATGATATACCTATTCCAAAGACTTATATACATTATGACGCTGATAAGGCTGATAGATTTATAGAAGATACAGAGTATCCCAAAATCATCAAAAAATCTTATGGACCATCTAACTATGGTGGATATTTCGTACATAAAGTTGATAGCAAACAAGAAGCAAGAAACTTATTGGCTCAAAAGAAATATCATCCTGCATACTTCCAAGACTTCGTACCTATGGAAGCAGATGTGAGAGTAATGCTAATAGGTCATAAGCCTGTATGTGCATTCTGGAGGAGAGCTCCTGAGGGTGAATGGCTCACCAACACGAGTCAAGGTGGTAGTATGGACTATATGGATGTACCCAAAGAATTACTAGATTTGGCTGTACAAGTATCCAAAGATGCCAACGCAGAGTATTGGGCTTGTGATGTAGCTGTAGGAGTCGATGGAGAGTATCGTATATTGGAGTGTGCTACTGCTTTTGCAGCGTTTCCTTATATCAGAGACTGGATAGGTCAATATATTATGTATAAATTCTCAAATGGTAGATTTAACAAACCAAATGCACCTCTATACAACTGGGAAGAACTAGGCAAGATGGACGCTTCTGTACTTAGGACTCTACGATATATCACATTTGGTAAATATACTCCTAGTTATGATGGTGCATACTTCTTGGACAAAAAGGTCAGAGAGACAGAAGATGGAGATATGTACCTACACGAGATGGATAGTTTATACCCTATGCTACTCACAGATGATAGGACAGAAGAAGAGTGGGCTAGTGACAAGTGGAACTACCAAGACAACTATGGCAAAAGTGTCAGAAAAGTACACGCAAAAAGCAATCCAAAAGATATAAAACCCAAAAAGAAAGAGTTTGAAAAAAAAGAGATAGAAATAGCCCAAAAAGATGAGATAATAGAAGAAGAAAAGTCTATTATCATCACCAAAAAGAGTATCAAGAAGATATTGACATCAGTAGATGGAATAGGCAAGAAAAAATCAAATAAGATTTTGAAAAAGTTTAGCCATGAAGAGATAATAACTCACCTAGAAGAGTCACCAGAGACTATAGAGAAGAAATTCCCATGGTTTAAAGGCAATATGCTAGATGAATTGAAATCTGCGTGGAATAATTTTAAGAATAGATTGTAATTATTAAGTATAAGGTGGGTTGGGAAACGCACCTTATTTTAATATTCCTATTTTGGATTTATCTGTTCTATATGGTCACCTTGTTGCATAATTACACTATAACCTTTTTTTAGCACTTGTGTTTGAAGATGTTTTGGAAATATCTTACCTGCTAACGCTCCGACAAGTTTGTAGCCCTCATAATCCCTATGAAAATAGTAGAAATTTTCCATTATCTTATCTAATTGGTCTATGCTTTTTTGACTCACTCTATTTTTGACCTCTACTATGCCAATACTATTTCCATTTTCCAACAATATATCAATCTCTTGAGTACCACCTTTGACATTTCTTTTATCATTTTGATAGACAAAATCAAAGTTCACATTGCCAATTGTTGGAGTTTTTTGAAGAGAGGAATAAAAGAAATCTTCTACTTCTAAACCAATAGACTTACTCACTCCATCTATATTTTCTGTAAGTGCTTGTATTTTTTTATCAGTCTTTTTCATCTGTTTACTCGTCTCATGTATAAATTCACGAGTCTCTCTCATCTGCTCATTTGTCTCTTCTTGAGATTTTTCTAATCGTAATAATGCATTTGTCAATTCTTCATTTGTTATCATAATTTATCCTTTGATTTGATTATAGCACAAAACCCAGTATAGTGCGTGATTACGCACTACAAACCTCTATCCCAATATT
>DAOVZV010000305.1 GCA_030634925.1 Sulfurovum sp. | reverse complement strand
TAACAACAAAGGATAAATTATGAGTATTTTATCAGAGACTATAGAGAATGATTCAATAGCCAAAATCAAATCTCTTATCAAGGATGGTATAGATTTGAACACTCCTATATTGATAGGAGAAGAGTATGATTTGGATGATTATGATGAGATTTCTCCACTGTTTTATGCTATCCGTAAATACGCTTCACTAGAGATGATAGAGATTTTCCTAGCCAATGGGATTGATTTGTATCAAGTCGATAGTGATGGTGTATCTGCTATAGATATGGCTATCAAATTCAAGCGATTGGATATTATCAAGTTTTGTATAGACAAAGGATTTTCCCTCAACTCTACAAAGAGAAAAAGTGGTATTACTCCTGTGATGTTGGCATCTTGTTTTTCCAATACAGAGATGATGCAAATACTCATAGATGGTGGTGGAGATATAGATAGTGCTGATAAATATGGTATGTCTCCAAAAGATTATGCCAAAAAGCTAGGACAAAAAAAGATGATAGAATTTTTGGACTCCAAAGGTGCGAAGTACAACATCTACCCAAATGATGAGTAGTCAAAATATAGAAATCATCATCATAGAAGATGAAGAAGATATTCTCGAACTACTAGAGTATCATCTACTCAAAGAGGAATATAGCGTTAGTGGATTTTTGTCTGCTGAAAATGTAGAAGCATTTTTGGAAGAAGAGAGTCCCTCTTTGATGATAGTAGATAGAAACTTACCCGTGATAGAGGGTAGTCAATTTGTATCCCAAATGAGAGAAATAGGATATGATATACCAGTCATATTCCTCACAGCCAAAGACAATGAAAAAGACCTAGAAGAGGGATTTCAAAGAGGTGGAGATGACTACATCACAAAACCATTTAATATCAAAGAAGTACTCCTAAGAGTCAAAGCCCTACTGCGTAGAAGTGGTGTAGATACCACACCAAAAATCAAATACAAAGACCTAGTCCTAGATATGCAAAAAAGAGAACTATACATAGACAACTCTCAAATAGAACTAACAAACCTAGAATTCAAACTCCTAAATACATTTATCAAAAACCCAAACAGACCACTAGACAGAGACTTCTTACGAGACGAAGTATGGGGAGACGACAGCATAAACTTCCATGACAAAACAATAAATGTAGCAATGAACAGACTCAAAAAAAAGATAGACCCAAAAGGAACAAAAGAGTATTTTGTACCGATATGGGGAGTTGGGTATAAGTTGGTTTAGAGTTTACTCTACTGACACCCAACACACTCTTGACTTCTATCTTCTACATCATTACTCGTCTCTGGAGATTGACTTCTTAGATAATATGTTGATTTGAGTCCAAATTTCCATGCGTTCATATAAATCTCATTTAGGTACTTTCCACTTGCTTTGTCTAGTGAGATAAATATATTTAGCGATTGCCCTTGGTCTATCCATTTTTGTCTGATAGCACCTGCTTTGATAAGTAGATTTTGGTCAAGGTCATAGCTAGGTGTATAATACTGCCAAGTATCAGCAGATAAGTTGGGTGCTACCACTGGGATAAGTCCTGATAGATTTTCTTCAAACCACTTTCTCTTATATACTGGTTCTATCGCTTGTGTCGTTCCTGTGAGTATAGATATAGAACTCGTGGGTGCTATAGCCATTAGATAGCCGTTTCTCATACCATCTGTTTTGACCTTCTCTTTGAGTCCAAACCAGTCGTGAGTATATCCAAATAGTCCTCCTCTATCTACTAGTTTACACGCATCAGGAGTAGCCTTGTCTATAGGGAATATTCCTTTTGACCAATCAGACCCCTCAAATGTAGGATATTTACCTTTTTCAAGTGCCAAATTACTAGAGGCTTCAATGACATAATAAGAGAGAGACTCCATCACTTCATCTATCTTGGTAAAGTGCTTATCACTCCCCCATTCTATCTTTGATTCTGCCAACATCTGAGCCTCACCCATTACGCCTAGACCAATAGCACGAGACTTTTCATTGGTCTTTTTGACCTTGGCTAATGGATAGAAATTGAGGTCAATTACATTATCAAGCATACGAGTAGCAATAGGCACAACTCTCTCCAAGTC
>DAOVZV010000180.1 GCA_030634925.1 Sulfurovum sp. | reverse complement strand
TGAGACTATTTGAATGATTATTTTGTGTAGAAATGTTATGCAGAGGAAATATATTGATTACCTAGAGAGGGTTTATCCTCACTAAGCTTGTATAAGTCTAAAATTTATACTTCAAGTTTGTATAGAAATATCTACCAGGTTCATTAAGAAGCATTACATCATTTCCAGGAATTGTCAATAGTATCAAGTCTTTATAAGTATTTGATGTAGCATAAGTCTCATCAAGTACATTATCCACACCGATAGTTAGCTCAAACCCTTTACCAAATGTCTTTGTAGCTTTGAGGTTCAATACTCCATAAGCATCTATGTTTTGCTCTCCATTTTCATTATCAATCACATCCCAAGCATCAGAAACTACTACCTCTGCTCTGATATTTAGTGAACTATCCCAATCATAATTAACAGAACTTGTCAATTTAAATGGTGCTATATCAGGCATATCTGTATCAGTCTGACCAGTAAGTGGACTATCTTTTACACCCTTTTGGTAAGACATACCATAATCAAAGTATAAACTATCAGTAGCTATATAACTACCAGATAGTGTAAATCCATATAGAGTAGCATCTACATTTTCATATTTATTTATAGCATTATCAGCATTATATGCTATATAATCTTGTAGCTTAGAGTAAAATACTTTTGCTTTGATAGAAGAGTTTTCAAATTTCATCTCTACACCCATATCTGCTTCATAATTTACCGTATGATTAAGGTTTGGAGTACCTATTGCAGTACCACCCATACTCATCCAATAAAGCTCTTTGGCATCAGGAACTCTAGTAGATTTACCAATTCCTGCAAAGTATTTAATACTATCAGTAGCTTGATATTTAGCTAAGATATATCCATTTATATCATCATAGTTATTTGACTGCTGTATAGGTGTTGTACTTGCTGATGTTACATCAGTCATATCATATCTTAGTCCCATATTTAGAGTTAGTTTATCCATATTGATACTATCAGACAAGAATATTGCTGTATTTGTAGTATCTACATCATGAATACTATTGAAATTCATAGCAGGTATTGGTACATCATTTTTATAATATCCACCATCCCAATTACGAACACTATAATCCATTCCCATTGTAATAGTATGATTTGATACATCAAAGCTATTTTTGATTTTTACACCTTGTACCTCAGTAGTAAGTGTATGTGTCATATATGTAGTTGCACCACTATCTCTATATAGAGTACTCATAGGATGTTCTACATCTGAATGATATGCTTGTATAGATAATTCTTTAGAGTATGCACCCCAATTTTTGGCTATATACTCTATATTATATATATTAGAATCATCAGAGATAGCATCCATTTTTGATGATGGGTATAATATATTATCACTTCTATTAGCTGTATAACTAAATCTTAGCTCTTGATTATCAGTGATATTCCAAAATAATTTTGCCATAAGTGTCTGCTTTGTATAGGCATCCATATTTTTATTTGTATATTGAGTTAGAACTGGTACAGTTCCTGCTGTTATCTCTCTTTGTATCTGTCCAGCAAAATCATCACCATTCCCATCTTCATACTGCTCACTAGTCTCTTCTGAACCACTAATCAAAAACTTGACTGTATCAGTACCACCACTCAATGAAAATGCACCCTTTTTATATCCAAAGCTTCCTGCACCTAGATTTAGTTCTCCCTTGAACTCCTCTGTTGGTTTGAGTGTGTGTACTTTGACATCAGCAGATAATACTCCAAACTCTTCTACATTAAAAGGTCCTTCGTTTATCTCTATGAAATCTACATTGTTTGTAAGTACATGAGAGATTGGAGGGTCCATACGGTTTGGACATGCACCATGGATTTTTGCACCATCTATTGTCACAGATATATCATCTTTTCTCTGTCCTCTGATACGAATATCATTGGCTATAGCAGAACGACGCACAAGTGATACTGATGGTGATTGCTTAAATAGTGCTTCACCCAAATCAGCAGACTTAATATCTTCTCCACTTACATCTTTGATGACCTCTGTCTCGATACTTGTCTCTACTGTAATACTCTCCAACTCTTCTGCTTGTAGTGCGAAACAACACAATACAGATAGATAAATACTCTTTTTTATCATAATATACTCTCCAAATAAATTTTGAACTAAGTTTGGCGTATTAGTGTTAAATCTATGTTAAACTTATCTGATTTTATATACAAGTGTGATATTGAGACTCATAGGTAACGAAACTGGTGCTTTTTTGGCATTGATGGGAAATGCCCTTTTGATAGCTTCTCTAGCAGAACCATAAAACATCCTTGAACCACTTAGAGATATTTTGCCTACTCTTCCACTGCGTAATACTGTGAATTTGGCTCTTACTTTTCCTTGCATTTGTCTCTTTTTGGCTACTCTTGGATATGATTTATATCTATTTATATCTCTTCTTATTTTTGCTAGAAATGCACTCTTTTTTGCAGGACTTACTTTTCTCTTTTTATATGATTTTTTGGTAGATTTCTTTCTATTTTTAGTTTTAGACTTAGATTTTCTTTTTTTGACTCTTTTTTTAACTCTCTTCTTTTTTACTTTTTTGATGATTTTCTTTTTTATAACTTTTTTGATAGGTTTTGGTTTGATTACTGGCTTTGGCTTGATAATCTCTTTTTTCTCTACGATTTTCTCTACTATAGGTTCAAGAATTATCTCTTTTGGCTCTGCTATCTCTTCTTTGATTGTATCTTTGGGAGTAATTATAGGAGGGACAAAGGTAGAAAGTGTGAGCTGTATTACTTTGGTATCAGTCTTTTTCTTGGCAAATAATTGAGATTGAGGCATATACCACAAGCCAATGCCTATGGATATATATAATAGTACTGTAGTAGTATATGATATTACAAAACGGTTAAACATCATATACAAAGAGGATTTTACCCCCTAATGGTCTTTCTTTGGATAAGTAGGACAAGTTGCATGTCCTAAAGCTTTGGCACTACTACAACATCCATCACTTACACCTCTAGTTTTGAGTCCTTCATCAAATGCCCAATAGTGATTATAGCTACCATTTCGTAGGTAATTGAACACAGCCAATACATCTGTAGCATTTTCTGCTTCTGCTATGGCTATATAATCATCCAAGTCATCTACATCTACTACCTCAATAGTACATGCTACTTTTAGTGCATCTATCTCTGACTTAACACCCTCTACTATCAAAGTATCATATAGATTTTGAATAGCAGAAATATCATACTTTCCTGCCTCCATACTATCTATAGGCGTATCTTTATATCCCAATGATGGAAGGTCTATATTAGTAAAGCTTTTATTATTATCATCAAGTAAACTATATTTTTGTACTAAGCCTTGTACTGATTGAATATGCTTATATTCACTTTTTGTAGCGATATTATTAAACTGTTTTGTACCCCATTTGGCATATAAGTAGTTATATACATCATACGCCAATCGCTCTTCATTACCCATATAAGATAGGGTATTTTTCAACTCTTGAGATAATGGAATAAGAGGAGATGAGAATGCAGCAGTTATATCAGCAGGAAACTATGATGAGTCCCCATTTCCGTTGTTCTGTCCAGGTCCTCCACTACCATCATTATTATTATCTCCACAACCTATAATAGCAAAAGCTACAGCCAAAATTAACAAACTTTTCAAGATATTCATCATATTCCCTTTATCAAATTTCATAATTCTAGCATA
>DAOVZV010000188.1 GCA_030634925.1 Sulfurovum sp. | reverse complement strand
TCACTACTATTCATACACGAACAGACTATATAATCATCATATTTGATTTTGTCTGCTATCTCTCTATGTTCTATATCAAGCTCAAAAATTGACTCTGAGTTGTCTATACTAAATGCGAAGGGAAATATGAGGACTTTTCTATGTGTTGGATTACGCAGTACATCTACTAAATTTGGCTCTAGCCAAGCTGATGAGCCTACTTTGGATTGATATACTAGCTTTATCTGATGAAATGATATACCTCTCTCTCTTAGATATATTTTGATAGCAGAAGCGTTAGCTTCTACTTGATTTTGGTATGGGTCACCTGCTTGTATGATACTGATTGGAAGTCCATGGGCTGATAAGAGTAAATCATAATCTTTGGTATCTATATCTTTCGACACTTCTATTATCTTCTCACAAGATGCTTCTATGTAATCATAATCATCATAATATGGCTCTATCATAGTGATTTTGGGATTATAATCTAAGGCTTTACATCTATCTTCTATATCTTCTAGCGATGATAGAGTTGTGGTAGTGGAGTATTGAGGATACATAGGAAATAGTATAAGCTCCTCTACTCCATTATCTTTGCACTCTATTAGGGCATCAGTAGCAAAAGGAGGTACATAACGCATAGCAGGATAGATAGGCATATCTATCTTATCTTTTAGCTTGTCAATTAGATTTTGAGTCAGTTCTGGTAGAGGAGATTTACCACCTAATAGTCCATAATTCTCTTTGACCTCTTCTAGTCTCTTGGTAATAATAATATATGATACTAGTTTACGCATATATCTGTTCATTGTCAATATATTTTTATCAGCAAACATATTTTTTAAAAAGAGTTCTACCTCTGGTATGTTATTAGGTCCTCCCATATTTAGAAGAAAAAGTGCTTGTTTCATTATAATCCTTTGAGTCGTGTATCTTAGCATATAATGGGTAAAATTAAATTAAAAAGGACTATTATGATAATCATACCTGCAAGAATAGGCTCAAGTCGTTTCCCAAACAAAGTATTGGCAGATATAGGTGGTATGCCTATGGTGATAAGAACTGCAAGGGCTGTAGAGAGTATAGATAGAGTAGTCATAGCCACAGACTCGCAAGAGGTGATAGATATAGCCTTGTCTCACGGCATAGAAGCGATACTCACAGCATCATCACACCAAAGTGGCACAGACCGTATATATGAAGCCGTAGAGATATTAAAACTAGAAGATGATGAGATAGTTATCAATGTACAAGGAGACGAGCCATTTATAGAGATAGAAGTGGTAGAAGCTATATATAATTTAACTCAAAAAAATATCAAAAATGCTAAGATAATGATGAACTCTTGTTATAAATTTATCACAAACCCTGAAGCAGATGACCCTAATATTGTCAAAGTCGTAACAGATAGTGACGATATAGCCCTATATTTTTCCCGAGCCAAAGTACCATACCCTAGAGACCACCATTTTGATAGCTATAAAGGACACTTGGGCATATATGGATTTAGTGTCAAATCACTAAGAGAGTTTTGTAATCTAACTCCTGCTCCACTAGAAGATATAGAGAAGCTAGAGCAGTTAAGAGCTATGTATCATAGCTATAGCATAGCACTAGTAGAAGTAGATACTCAAAGCTTTGGGATAGATACTGTAGAAGATTTAGATAAGGCTTTGAAGCATCATAGGTTGTAGGGTGTCATTTACAAACACACCTTAGATAACCTACTTAACAGCATTTCCTATATCCCACATAGGCAAAAATATACCAAGTGCCATCAATAGTACAAGTCCTGCAATAAAGACTCCCATTATAGGCTCAATATAAGCAGATAGATTATCTATCAACTCTTCAAATTGATTTTCATAATATGTAGTTACTTTATCTAGCATCGCATCCAATTGACCACCAGCTTCTCCTGCTTTTATCATCTGTAAAAGCATATTTTCATAAAGCTGTGTAATATCAAAAGATTCTGCTAGACTCATACCCCTACCAATATTTCCATTAACTGTAAGTAGCTTCTCTTTGAGTACAGCATTATCTACCATATTTACAGCTGTATCTAGTGCTTCAGATACAGGAATACCAGATTTTACCAACTCTCCAAATACAAGATTATATCTATGCATTGTAGATAAAAATATAGCCTTATTTATCAATATAAATTTAGGATGAATCATTATCTTATCCATCTGATATTTGGCATCTTCATTATTTTTGTATAGATATTTTATGACATTGACTAAAGCCACTAATAAGATAATAATATATAGACCATAATTGGTAAAAGCCCACTCCAAATTCAGTAATACTTTAGTTGGCATAGGTAGTTCTGTCTTAAACTCTGCAAAGATACCTTTAAATTTAGGAACAACTACCATAATCAAAATAGTAAAAGCTCCTGCCATAGCACCCAAAGTAATCATAGGTGAACGAATAGCCTTTTTAAACTTAGATGCATTGTTTTGAATAGTCTCCATAATATCACCGAGCTTACTATAGGCTTCAGATAAATTACCTGTTCTCTCTCCTAGATTGGTCATAGCCAATGCTACATTACCAAACTCTTCGCTATATGGTGTTATCGCTTCAAATAGACTTTTACCTGCATTAATATCACTATTTATCTTTGCATAAATCTCTTTAAGTTGCTCATTTTCAGTATTTATAGATACTTCTAATAGAGTATCATTGATAGCTATTCCTGCATCTGTCATAACAGCTATTTGACGAATTGTAGATATTTTATCAGCTAATGGTATTTTCTTTTTAAATGCACCCTTTACTCCAGACAATAACTCTTCAAAAGAGTCCTCTAGTGGAGCAGCTGTCTCTACAGCTTTTGTAACCATAGCTATAGGAAACTGCTCTTTGGCTAATTTAACAGCTTCTATCTTATTGTTAGCCTTTAGCATCTCTTGTCTTTTTTTACCTTTTTCGACTATAGTTACATTAAAATATTTCATAATTTACAACCTTGCTACTCTAAATATCTCTTCAACAGTAGATTTACCATCCAATGCTTTTTTTACACCATCTTCAAACATTGTGACAAATCCCTCTTTTAGAGCTTGTTCAGTAAGTGCCTCTTTGGATGCAACTTTTGCAATCATCCTAGCTAGTTCTTCACTTATCACTAAAACTTCTGAAATCATCTCTCGTCCAGAATAACCACTTTGACCACAATCTTTGCACCCCTCACCTTTATAAAATGTTGGATTTTCTGGTAGATACTGCTCTATATCTTTGAGTAAACCACCATCCAAAACAGTTGTTACCTTACAAGTAGGACATATCTTTCTTACTAGTCTTTGGGCTTGAATAGCAACTAACGCTCCACTTACTAGATACTCCTCTATTCCCATATCCAAAATCCTAGATATTGAGGATATTGCATCGTTTGTATGCAGAGTAGATAGTACAAGGTGACCCGTTAGAGCTGCTTGGATTGCGATACGCAGAGTCTCTTGGTTACGAATTTCACCAATCATAATCTTATCAGGGTCTTGCCGTAGAATAGATTTAAGTGCATCTGCAAATCCCAATCCAACACTCTCT
>DAOVZV010000263.1 GCA_030634925.1 Sulfurovum sp. | reverse complement strand
TTCTTTCAAAACTCAAAATTTATTTATTGGAAGCGAGGCTTCAGCATCGCCAAAAGGTACATTCATAATAGTATTTAGGCGAAGCTAAAGCCTCACTTCCTAGTTTTGAAAGAAATCTATTCTATTAATACTCCAAAAGTCAAGACAATTTAAAAAATCGGTCGTACATCTTAACTACTACATTCTACGGCACTTTTAAAATTTACTGTATGTACTTAAAATACGGACTTTTCACGATACTATCAACTATTTTGAGATGCACGACCTAATTTTTTTCACATTCACACCATCGTACTAAAATAACTCTCATCTTTTCGTAACAACTCTTTGGGTGTGCCACTATCTACTACTTTGGTATCTTCTAGTACGAATATATACTCTGCACTCTTGATGGTGCTTAGTCTGTGGGCTATTGTGATGACTGTTTTATCTACTAGGAACTCTTCTAGTGCGTCAAATAATCTTACCTCTGTGTGTACATCTATAGCCGATGTGGATTCGTCAAATATCACTACAGATGGGTTTGCTAGTATCATTCTGGCTATGGCTACTCTTTGGCGTTGTCCTCCACTTAGTTTGATACCGTCTTTGCCTACTAGGGTTTCTAATCCTTTCTCTAGTCCGTCTATTACGATTGATAATTGGGCTATATTTAGGGCTTTTTTGACTACTTCATCACTATAATCATTGCCTAGAGTTAGGTTAAATAGCATAGTATCATTAAATAGTTTTGGGTGTTGTAGTATGATGTGTACGCTCTGCCTGATTGTGGATAGTTTTAGCTCTTTATTGGATACTCCTCCGTATATTATCTCTCCACTATCTACAGGGTAGAAGCCTACTAATATATTTGCTAGTGTTGTTTTGCCTGAGCCACTTGCTCCTATTATCGCTACTTTTGAGCCTTTTTCTATCTGCATATCTATATTTTGGAGTATTGGTTTATCTTCTTGGTAGCTAAATGATATATTGGAGACTTCTATACCTATTGAGCTGTTATATACAAATGGATTTATCTTCTCATCTCTTTGTGGTTCTTGTTGCATATTGTATATGTCGTTGATACGACTACACGCCGATTTGGCAGTGGCTAATGCGTATTGGAAATTGATGATGTCTTGTGTGGGAGTGACCATTATCCAGAGATATGAAAATATCCCTAGCATCAATCCCACAGACAAATCAGAGTATGCCACAGCCAATATACTCACAGCCCGAAACACCTCATAACCACTCAAAAATACCAATATAGATAGCTTGACAGCCACTTCACTCTTGTATCCAAACGCTATGGCATGGTCTTTGAGTTCTTTGGCTTTTGCTAGACTCTTGCCAAAGAAATACTCCTCTTTGTTGGAGGCTCGGATTTGTTGAAACAGCTCCAAAGTTTCACCTAGAGATGCTTGGAATACTCCTACAGCACGGTTCTCTTCTTTTTTGAGTTTTCCCACATTTCTAGCTAGTTTGGAGGTGAAAAACAGAACTATTGGATTGGTAAGTATAATAAATATAGCCAACTGCCAATCTATCCAAAACAGTATCACAGAGGAGAAAAACAGCACAAGCACAGCCATAATGAGCTTGGATATTGTGCTATTGACAAAAGAGTCTATAGTCTCTACATCAGTCACGAGCTTGGATGTTACAGACCCTACTTGCATCATCTCGTACTCTTTGAGAGATACTAGTTTGAGGTGACTAAGCAGAGATAATCTCATCTGATATGTGATATTTTTGGAGATTACGGTAAATATCTTCGTCTGCATAATACTCAAAAGTGAACTAACAATACGCAACACAAGTATCATAAAAAGCACGAAAAGTACATACCCCTTGGTATCAGAGGTAAATATATGAGTAGCTATAAAATCTATAAATCCATGACTTTGGTCTAGCAGTAGCTCATCTACTATCAGAGGGATAAAAAGAGGGATAATCGCCGTAAGCATAGTAGAAAAAAGAGCCAATAGATTACCTATAATCAGAGCCTTTTTGTACTTCAATACCTGATTTAAAATACCCTTGATACTACACTTGACATCTACCATTAGCTATCTACTATATCAAGAACCAATCTCAAATCTTGCTCATCTATACAGTGTGAAGCAGAGGCTTTTAGTATCGGTTTGGCACAAAATGCTACACGAGTATCAGCGTGAGCAAACATACTAAGGTCATTTGCCCCATCTCCGACTACCACCGTATCTGCACGAGAGATATTTAGAAGCTTTTGAAGTCTAGTTATCATATCTCCCTTGGCATCACTATACATCATCTCACCACCCACAGCCCCAGTAAGCACTCCATCTTCACTATGTAAAAAATTGGAAAAATCAGCATCAATCCCCAGTTTGGCACAAGCAGGAGCAGTAGCAGAACGAAATCCACCAGAGAAACATACCACAGTATAACCTCTCTCTTTGAGTCCTGTTTCTCCTGCTAACGCCCCCATCCTCATATCCACTGAAGCACAAATCTCATCCACACGACTCATTGGCAACCCCTTTAGCAAAGC
>DAOVZV010000036.1 GCA_030634925.1 Sulfurovum sp. | reverse complement strand
TTTATCTAAAAGTAGTTCCACCATCTACTACAAGTGTCTGACCTGTAATCCAACTTGCTTCATCTGTACACAAGAAATATACACTTCCTGCCAAATCATCAGGGCTACCCATACGATTGACTGCTGAGCGTTTGATAGTTTCTGCTTTGACCTCTTCGTAGTTGGTAAATGCTTTGAGTGCGTCTGTGTCTATTGGTCCACCACTTACTGCGTTTACTCTAATTCCCATCTCTCCTAGTTCTACTGCTGCATAACGGCTCATAGCTTCTACAGCAGCTTTGTTTGTACCGTGTCCTGCATAGTTTTCGATATAGATTAGGTTTCCAGTTGAGCTTAGTGTTACTATAGCTCCACCTCCTACTTTTTCCATCCTTACTGCTGCTTCTTGTGAACCACGAACAAACGCACCTACTGTGGCTGTATAGATATTTGTAAGTCCCTTTTTAGGTCTCAAACGCATAAATTTACCATATCCACCTACTACTGGTCTGCCATAAATCATAGCATTTGATACAAAGAAATCTACTCTATCAAAATCTTTGTCTATCTCCAAAAATAGTGGCTTGAACTCATCTAGTTCTAGTATATTTAGAGGATATGCTCTTGCTTTGATACCATATTTATCTTCTAAATCTTTGGCTATCTCTTTGGCTACCTCTTCATTGCTATTATATGTAAAAGCTATATTTACACCATTTTGAGCAAATTTCTCTGCTACTGATTTACCTATACCTTTTGTTGCACCTGTAATTACAAGTGTTTTCCCCTTCATTGATGACATATTACGCTCCTACTATTTTATATTTTTTCATAACTTCTTCGATTTTCTTCATATTTGCTACACTTGGTGGGACTAATGGTAATCTATACTCTAGTGTATCTATAAGTCCTGCTATATACATCGCAGCCTTGATAGGTATAGGATTACTCTCACAAAATAGTACTTGATTGATGTCAAACAGCTCATCATTGAGTGCTTTTGCTGTTTTGAAATCTCCATCTAGTGCAGAGTGAGTTAATTTGGCTTTCATATCTGGAAGTAGATTTGAAGTAACTGAAGTGATACCTTTGCTTCCACTAGCTAGTAGAGGAAAGTCTATAGCATCATCACCAGAAAATAGATAAAGTTCTGGTATCTTTGCCAAAAGCTCTACAGCCCTAGATATAGAACCAGTTGCCTCTTTGATACCCATAATATTTGGTACATCATCAAATAATCTCTTGACTGTATCAGGAAGTATATCTACACCAGTTCTTCCAGGTACATTGTATAGCATAAATGGTACATCTACAGCAGATGCTATAGCTTTGTAGTGTTGATATAGACCCTCTTGGCTAGGTTTGTTGTAGTATGGACTTACTGAAAATAGTGCATCTACTCCTGCTTGTTGAGCGTGTTTGGCTATATCTATGGCTTCATGAGTTGCATTGCTTCCTGCACCTGCTAGTACTTTGGTATCTGTACCTTTGCACACTTCTACTGCTATCTCTATACATCTCTTATGCTCATCGTGGCTTAGAGTTGCACTCTCTCCTGTAGTTCCTACGGGACAAACTGCATCTATGCCGTTGTTTATCTGTCTTTGGATAAGTTTGGCAAAAGTTGCTTCATCTAGTGTTCCATTTTTAAATGGTGTAATTAGTGCCGTTGAGGCACCAGTGATATAGTTACTCATCTGTTATCCTAATTTTTTTTCAATATTACAGTTGTTGAAAAGTTGTGGTCAAAATACTTTTTGCTTACTCGTTGAATATCTTTGAGTGTTATTTTATCTAATTTATCTTCATAAGTAAGTAAAGGATTTATATTTCCCTTGGCATAGCTATCTCCATATAGTCCTGCTACACTACTTGAACTCTCCAAAGAGTAGATAAATTGGGCTTTTGTATTTATCTTGACCTTATCCAATTCTGCTTGGGTGACATCTGTGATTTTGAGTCTATCTAATTGTGTGATAATCTCTTTTTCTACCACATCAGTAGATATATCAGCCGAACACATAGCAACGATTACAAATACTCCATCATCTCTTTGTTCCATATTGTAACCATATATCTGATTTACTAGCTGTTTTTCATTTACCAAAACACTCTCAAATCTGCTACTCTTGCCGTCACTTAGTATTATACTAATAGCAGACAATACTACTTGGTCTTCGTGTTCATAATTGGGTATATCATAAGTGATGGCTATGGTATCTACTGTATTACTATCTTTGTGTAGTATGGCTCTTTTTGCTCCATCTCTCTTTGGCTCTTTGGCTGTTACTTCTGGTACTTCGTATCTATTTTCTATTTTGCCAAAGTATTTTTCTGCTACTTGAAATACATTATCACTACTTATATCACCTGCTACGACCAATATAGCGTTGTTTGGTTGATAGTGCTTGTGATAAAACTCTCGTATATCTTCTATCTTCCAGCTCATAATATCTTGCATAAATCCAATAGGCAACCAATGATAAGGGTGATATGTAAAGTGTATATTAAATAGTCTAAAGTAGAGATAACCCATAGGATTATTATCTGTACGCAATTGTCTCTCTTCTGCTACGACTTTTCTCTCTCTTTGGAATTCTTCATCTGTGAGTTTGAGATTGTGCATCAGTTCAGAGAACAAATCCAGAGTCATATCTAGGTTTTGGGATGCTGTCTTGATATAATAGTGAGTCTGGTCAAAGCTCGTAGATGCGTTGTTTACTCCTCCACGACTCTTGACTATAGTATCAAATTCACCCTCTTTGAGTTTGTCTGTAGATTTGAAGCTTAGGTGTTCTAGCATGTGAGCCATACCACTTTTGCCCATAACCTCATTACGGCTTCCTACTTTGTAGTATATATCAGAGGTGATAACTCCTGAATGGTTGTCCATAGGTATTACCACTATCTCCATCCCATTGTCTAGTGTCTTTGTATAGTGTTTTGGTAGGGAATTTCCCATCGAGACTCCTGTAAATAATAAAAGTATAAAGAGATTTTTTATCATCTCCAATCTGCTCCGATAGCTTCGCTTATATGAGTGTATCCATCTTTTTGTAGTAACTCTATTAGCCCTTCATTTATATCTTTGATAAGTTTTGGACCTCTATAGACTAGCATACTATATACTTGTACAAGTGATGCACCTGCTTTTATTCGTCTATATGCTTCTTCTGCTGAGTCTATACCACCTACTGATATTAGCATAGTCTTATCATAAAATACCTCACCTATAGCACGAAACAAATCATAAGATTTATCCGTAAGCAAAGCCCCACTAATCCCACCAAAGTCTTTGGCATTTGGAGTGAGTGAGTAGTCTATAGTTGTATTTGTAGCGATTATCCCATCTGCTCCAGCATCAACAGCACTTTGGCATAGATTGATAGCGTCTGTATGAGTCATATCAGGTGCAATCTTTAGCAAAATTGGTTTTGTTGTAATCTTCTTTGCCATAGTAAATATATCTGATATAAATTTCTCATTTTGCAAATCTCTTAGATTAGGAGTATTTGGAGAAGATATATTGATGACTACATAATCACCATACTCTTTGAATGTCTCAAACAAAAGCTCATAATCTTTGAGTGCGTCTTCTTGAGAAGTGTCTTTGTTTTTGCCTATATTTATGCCCAGAGGATAGTCATAAAAATTAATCTTTTTAAGTCTCTGAAGCATATACTCTGCACCTCTATTATTGAAGCCCATAGCATTTTGGATAGACTCATCACTCTTTAGACGAAATAGTCTAGGTTTTGGGTTTCCCTTTTGAGGCTTTGGCGTAACTGTGCCTATCTCTGTAAATCCAAATCCCATAGTTGGCATAGATTGGATATATTGACCATCTTTGTCAAATCCAGCTCCTAGTCCCACAGGATTGAGAAAGGTTCGTCCCCAAAAGTGTTGTTTTAGGGTTTGGTGATTGATGAAATTTCTATTTGTGAAATATCTAAGCAGAGGAGGGCATTTGGACGCTACTCTAAGACCTAATCCTGCTACACTATGAGCATTTTCAGGGTTTAGTAGAAATAGTATCTTTTTGAGGTTTTGATAAGAAAAAAGTGACAAGGTAAACTCCATAATTATATTAAAGGCATTATATCCAAATAATCAAAAAAAGTAGTGTAAAGCAAAGCTTATGCCATGTATATTATCAGCATCTTTTATCTCTTGGACTATATTGTAGTGATATGGTAAATCTACATCCACATTGTATGTAGCATATATGATAAATCCAGAATTTGCTCCATAATAATATACACTCTCATCACTTAGACCAGTATCAAGTAATTTGAGTGTTCCTACAGAAAACCCCAAATATGGTCTTAGCTTGGGTGTACCAAACATCTCATTTACCAATATCTTGTCAATATCCATAGATAGAGATTGATAGTTTTTGTTATAATTAAATGCAAAAGTGGTACGATAATCTATAGATTGCTTACCATATTTGATAGCAAATGTATTTTTGTCTATATCAGTAGGTGATATATCTATGCTTTGAGTAGATATACCCAATCCTACAAATGAAAACTCTTCATCTTTTTCTGCCCATATAGCAGTAGATAATAAAATAAAAATTATAATATTCTTCAATGTTCTTCTCCAAATTTAAAAAAAGATTATACCATCTATTGGCTTATACCTTTTCCCAAAGAGTACCATCAGCACTATCCATAATAGATATACCCATAGATACAAGCTCATCACGGATACTATCTGATAGTCCAAAATCTTTGTCTTTTTTGGCTTCTGTGCGTTTGTCTATTAGAGTCTCTATGCGTAGCTTCAACTCCTCATCAACTCCTATCTGGAAATAAGCAAAAGGCTCTTTTCCTCCAAATCCAAGTAGAGTATCTACAAATTCTATATTTGCCAAAGTCTCTTTTTTGAGTCCTTTGTCTTTGGGATTGTTATCTAGTGAGTCATTGGTAGAGGCTACCATCTCATCTATCACAGCCAATGCTATAGAGATATTGAGGTCATCACTCATTGCGTCTAGTATATTTTGTTTGAATTTCTTGTTTGGCATAGATGCTTTTGTGGGAGTTACTCTTTTTTTGAGTCTATATATCTTGTCTAATCTCTTTTTGGATACTTCCAAATCCTCTTGACTGAAATTGAAATTATTTCTATAATGCACGGAGTTTAGATAATATCTTAATATCTCCCCATCATATATATCCAAAGCATCTTTTAGAAAAAAGCTATTTCCCAAAGATTTGCTCATCTTCTCTCCATTTATCTGTACAAAACCATTGTGCATCCAGTATTTGGACAAATCATGACCAGAGTCACATCTGCTTTGTGAAGCTTCGTTTTCGTGATGAGGAAATAGCAAATCAGCCCCTCCACCATGAATATCTATACTATACTTATCTGTACCGTGAGTATGAGCAAAGTGTTTGTCTATCATAGCAGAACATTCGATATGCCACCCTGGTCGTCCACTAGAAAAGCTACTATCAAAACATATATCATCACCATCCACACAAGCTTTCCACAAAGCAAAATCCTTTGGGTCTCTCTTGTCTGTAGTATGAGATACACGGCTTTGACTCTCATCATCACTCACCATACTAGATATGCTACCATAATGCTCATCAGCACTTGTATCAAAATATACATCACCAGTGGATGAGACATAAGCCATATCTTTGGCTATAAGTCTCTCTATCATATCAGTTATCGCACCTATAGACTCTGTAGCACGGGGTGCTATATCTGCACGAGTGACACCCAAAGCGTCCATCTCCTCCAAATACCTATCTATATAAAACTCCGTAATCTCTGCCATACTTTGCCCAGTCTCTTTTACTTTTTGGATAATCTTGTCATCAATATCAGTAAAATTCTTGCCCATAGTCACACTATAACCCAATGCCTTTAGCGTACGATAAAGCAAATCAAAAGACAAGCTACTTCTAGCATGACCCAAATGAGCATCATCATAAACAGTAGGTCCACATACATAGATACTAACCTCACCATCACGGATTGGTTCAAATAAAAGTTTAGTTTTTTGGACACTATCATATATATACATTGTAATAAGCCTTAGATTTTTTGGCATTATATCTTTTTATCTCTTATATCCCTTCCATCTTATTAGCCAAAAACGAGACCAAATCATCACCTATAAATCTAAAATCCAACTCTATAGGACGACAACACACCTCACAATCTTCTATATAATCACTCTGTTCTTCTGCTGGGTCAAGTATCATAGATATACGCTCCCAACAATATGGACAAGTAAAAAAATGCTCCATTAATCTTCTTCCTTTTTAAATATTTTCCTAAACCAAGGAGCTAAACTACAACCAACTTCACACCCTTTGCCTTCTCTATCACATTGAGCTTGTCGTATATTACGAAAGAGTAAAAATAAAAATCCAAAAGAGATAATCAACTGAACAAAACCTATCAAAAAATGACTATTCAAAAGATTTTGAACAGAGAGCAATAACATTATAATCGTAACAATAAGACACATTTAGTTTTCCTTGATATTCTCTTAATTCATCCAACATAATAGACTCTTTTAGGAAAAGTATAGTAAAACTAAACCTAGAAGTCAAGTTTGGCTATGCTTTTTTAAACTTCCAACTCCAGAAATCACCTATTTCTATCTATTATACTTCTTTTGATACAATATAGGTACATTTAAATATAAAGGAATAAGAATGTTTAAAAAAGTAATTATAGTATCAATGGTTAGTGTGTTAGCATTAGCAGAATCTTCTAGCATAAAAGCTAATATCGAAAAATATATAGATGATATAGTGGCAAGTCAAGATAAAGTAGGTGGTTTGATAATCACAAATAGAGTCAAGAAAGGTAATCACGAGAGCTTTTTGGCTACGGTCAAAGGAGATAGTAAATCAAATAGATATGATAGTGGTCCTAGTGAAGACTTGAATGGTTTGGCAATTGAAAATAATATAGAGTATGCTGAAAACTCTATGCATAGTACATCTGTGGTTGTAGCTTTGCCAAAGAATATTCATACTCCCAAAGAGGCTATGGATAAGATTATAAAAGATAAAGTATTTACTCTTGTAAGTGATTATAATACTAAAGATTATAAATTTTCAACTAGGCTCAAAGATATAGATACAGATTTAGCTAAAGTAGCCGTAGTTACCAAGGATATAGCAGTTACAGGTACTTATAATCCCAATGATATATTTGGACAAGATAGTTCAGTTGTCGTAGGAATGGTAAATCTCATACCAAAAGAGAAGAGATATAAGGGTGATAATGTATTGGTAAAAGGTTTGGATATATCATCGAAATCTGTCAAAAACGGTGATAAACTTGATATGAAGACTCATATATCTCTGGAGTCTGTAGATACAAATATTATGAAAAAGATAACTGATATAAAGAATTTCAACCTAGATACTACTATTGGTAATTTGGATATAGCTATATACAAAGAGTTGGTAGCGATAATAGAGAAATCTCCAGAGGACTATTTTGAAGACCCTAAGTTTATGGATTTGGGTATCAAGCTTCTATCAGCAAAAGGTGTATTTATAAGTATAGATGATTTGAGTGTAGATAATCTAATGCTAAATAACCAAAAGATGAGTAAAGGTAAAATAACGGCAAAAGTATCACTCAAGCACTCACCAGAACTAGCAAAAATGATAGCTATGAGTCCATTTATGGCAATATCGGCATTGGAAGTTACAGCTAGAGTAGAACTATCCAAAGATATGTATGGTGCAGTGATGAAAGACAAAAGAGCATTTATGTTGGGTATGTTCCCCAAGAAAGAGGAAAAAGGTAATATAGTATATGTTATCAGTTTTAAAGATGGTAAACTTACTATAAATGGTCAAGTATTGGCTATATAGCTTCCCATACGCTTATAGCTTGTCTATGTTGATATACATCATGACAACGGATTATATTTGCTCCGTTGTCTAGGGCTTTGAGATGTATAGATAGAGTACCTGCCAATCTTTGATTGGCAGTAGATGGACTTATTTGGTCTATCATAGATTTTCTACTAGCACCTATTAGCATACTACAGCCAAAGTGCTTGAAGTGTTCTAGGTTTTTGATTAGAGATATATTGTGTTCTAATCTCTTTCCAAATCCTATACCTACATCTAATATTATATCTTTTCTACTCATCCCAAGCTCTTCACATCTGCTTATCCTCTGAGCAAAAAATTTATCTATATCTATTATCACATCTGTATATTGAGGATTGTCTTGCATATTTTGTGGAGTGCCTTGTTTGTGCATTATACATAGTTTGGCATTGTATTTGATAGCAAGATTAATGATATTATCATCTTCTGCACCTGTAATATCATTGATAATACCAAATCCACTTTGAAG
>DAOVZV010000168.1 GCA_030634925.1 Sulfurovum sp. | reverse complement strand
GGTTATATAAAGGAGTGGGACTATGTCAGAAGATAATATGAGTAATTTGAATAATGTTGAGCAGATTAGAGATATTATATTTGGTAATCAAATAAGAGAGTTTGATACGAGACTAAATAAACTAGATGATGATATTAAGTCACTCGAACAAAAGATGATAAAAGCATTTTCTCGCTCACATATCAAGCTAAGAACAGAGACTGAGCGTTCTATGGAAGTACTAGAGAAGATGATAAATAGCTTTGCTATTACAGCACAGCAAGATAGAATTAAAATCAAAGAGATGATAGATAGTACAGATACAAATCTCCAAAGTCAAATATCAAATCAAAAAGATGAGTTTTTAAATAAACTTAGGATGATGAAAGATAATATGAGTGATGAGAAGAGAAGAACGAGTGAAAATATGTATAATCTACAAAAAGAGATAGAGAATGCCTTGAACTCTGGTATGTCGTCACTCTCTGATGATAAGCTATCAAGAGACTCTATGGCAAAGATGCTTTTGGATATGGCTATCAAGGTACAAGGGACTGATATAAACTCTGTCTTGACCAAAGGTGTCGTCACTGAAAAATAATACCTCTGATATAGAACAGTTAAGATTATTACTATTAGGTAGCGAAATCAAACAGCTCAAAGAGCTTGAAGTGAGATTTGAGAAGCTAAAAGAGGACAGCTACAACAAAGATACGCTTATTCCAAAGGTGACAACACTCTTCAATGAGGTTCTTCTAAACAACTTCAAAGAACATGGTGATAAGACAGTAGAGATATTCTCAACATATATTAGCCAAATCATCAAACAAGCTTATATAGATACTCCAGAGGAGCTTAGTGAAGTACTCAAAGAGACTATCGCAGAGGCTATAAGCAAAGAGATAGAGAATAACAAAGATGCTATGATTGACTCTTTGTATCCTATTATAGGTGGTATGATATCCAAGTATGTGACACAAGCTATCAAGGAGATGATGGAGAATATCAATACAAAGATAGAAGATGGATTATCATTTAATAAGTACGAACGAAAGGTCAAATCAAAGCTAACTGGTGTAAGTGAGAGTGAGCTACTAATGAGAGATAGTAGCAGTTCTATCATCTCGTCTCTATTTATCATCCAAAAAGAGAGTGGAATGCTAATAGCACAAGCTCAACTAGAAGATAAAGCGATGGATGACCCACACATGGTAGCATCTATGGCAAGTGCTATCAAAGATTTCATAAATGATTGGGTCGATACCAATCAATCTCAAAAAGAGATACAGATACTAAGCTATGGAGATGCTACGCTATATATAGAGAGTGCAGGTTCTGTATATACTATAGCCTTTTTGGATTCTGAACCTGATTATGAATTACGAAATAAAATCAATAAGTTTTTTGCCTCTATTGTCAAAGATTATGCCAAGTTCTTTCGTATATTTGATGGTGATGATAGCGTAGTAGAGGTGGTTAGCCTCACAGAAAAGATGCAAAAATATCTAAATAGTCAAAAAATTAGTATAAGTGAGTCAAAAAAAGGTATAAATCCAGCTAAATATATATTTTATGTTGTATTTTTGGGTGTGGCATTTTATATGGGTTATCTGCTTAGTAATTGGTACTTTGAGTATATGATAGAGAGAGATATACAAGAGATTACAAACCAAAAGGTAATAGTAACCAAAAATCAAAATCATATTTTGTTAGAGGGTTATATAGACAAGCTAGAGACACTAGACAAGATAGAGACTGTAGTTCAGATGCATACAGACGACCCCATAGAAAACTATCTATTAGTACCTATGAAAAATATCATAGATATAGTAGATATACGCAAAGATGCAACTGATAAACTGGACAAGAAAGTCGATAAAAATATAGCACAGCTAAATACTCAGTTTACAAATGAGATAAATAGAGTCAAGCAGATGAGGTCAAAAGAGATAGTGATATTTAAAGAGGTAAAAAGAGACATAGAAAAAGAGTTTAGAGATAAACTAGATAAACTTTTTGTAAATAATAGATTTTATATCCCATCAGAGAACTCTTTGGATTTTAGAGAGTTACATATATTTGCTAGTGGAAAGATAAATTATAAAAAAGAGACAATAGATATAATTAGCGAGAATTTCGATAAATATATGATGATATTGGTAGAGTTTAAAGATTATATAGATAATATAATTATAGAAGGACATACAGATAGTCAAGGAGATGAGGAGTTAAATATCAAGCTTTCATCAAAAAGAGCATCTAGTATGAGAGAGTATCTGATGGAATTACCTATTATCAAAAACTCATCTATGGCTGAGATGATAGTTCCAAAGGGCATAGGTAGCAAAGAGGTAGTCAAGATAGATAATGTTGAAGACAAAGATGCTTCACGAAGAATTAAAATCAAAGTAAAGTTAAAAGATAATATATGATAAGAAAAAAAATACTTCTTTTGGGTGATTTCTCTGTAGGAAAGACAAGCCTAGTCCGTAGATATATAGATAACTCATTTGATGATAAATATCTCACTACAATAGGTGTCAAAATATCCAAAAAGGGATTGAGTATTAATACCAAAGATTGTGAGTTAATCATCTGGGACATAGAGGGAGCAACTCCTACAAAGTCTATACCTATTAGCTATTATAGAGGAGCTAGTGGAGCTATATTTGTCACAGATGTTAATCGTGAAAATACTATGGATACTCTACAAAATCATATAGATAGATTTTTGGGAGTTAATCCAAAAGCCAAATATGTAGTAGCTCACAATAAGTCAGACCTACTCAATCAAGAACAAAAAGATAAGTTTATTCTAAATGATTATACATTTTTGACATCTGCTAAAGATGCTTCAAATGTAGAAAGTATATTTATTTCACTAATGAAGGATATATTATAAAAAATATACAAATTATACTTAATACAATTTTATCAAAAAATATCTATCAGTATCTATTGATAGATAAATCATTAAATATAGTCTCTCTCTCTGATGGTATCAATAGCTATCTAGGAACTAATCCAATAGTAGGAGATGAGATATGTAAACATCTAGCAGAGTTAGTAGGATATGAAGATGAAATTAAACAAGTTTTCAATAAAAATATTCCATCATATCTGATAGAGGTGGTATATATCAATGATATGTATATCAATATATCTATAGAGTATTATAGTGAAGATATAGTTACGATATTACTTCACAATATAGATGATATTATGAAATCCAAACGAAAAATGTTGCAATACTCAAATGAGTCACTACTACTTAACAATACACTAGAAAAGATGTTGAACCTACAAAATGCAATGCTTTTTGTAAGTGATAACGATGATATAATATATGCAAACAAAAAGCTATTAGATTATCTCAATATAGATAGCCTAGATGATTTCAAAGATAATAATATCAAACTATATAGATACTTAGATGTGATACTAAATAGTTATAATGAACTTTTTGATATAGTCAATAGCAAAGAGAAATATATAGTTATGAAAAATGATACATTTATCATAAATGGAACACAGTTAGAATCTACACACAAGTTATTTACATTGAGTAAAGTGACAAAATTATCAAATGAGATACATATAGACTCTTTGACTAGATTATATAGAAAATCATACTTTATGGCACAATTTGAGATAGTAATAGAGAAAAAAGGTATATATACTCTTGTAGTAATGGATTTGGATAACTTCAAAAGGGTCAATGATACTTATGGTCATCTAGCAGGAGATGATGTCCTCAAAGAGTTCGCTTCTCTAGTCAAGAGTAATATTAGAAAAGATGATATTTTCGCTAGATGGGGAGGAGAGGAGTTTTTGCTATTATTCCAAAATACTTCACTAGAAAATTCTATCAAAAAAGTAAAACAGATACATAGTATAGTAGATAATCATAAATTTCAACATATAGGAAG
>DAOVZV010000011.1 GCA_030634925.1 Sulfurovum sp. | reverse complement strand
TTTGGACTCTGCTTCAAACAGTATAATGTCATTGACAAGAGAGTATTCTATATCAGGTTCTGGTACTATGATATTGGCTAATTTAGCTTTATCTCTTGTAAATTTAAAATTAGGAGGTGTTGGGTCTCCTAGTTTTATCTCTAAGTTACACTTATCAGCTATCTCTTGGGTATTTTCTAGTGCTTCTGGAATATCTGCAAATAGCTCTGCCATCTGCTCTGGTGATTTGAGATAAAATTCATGTACAGAGTGACGCAGACGATTTGGGTCATCATAGAGTTTGTTCATCGCTATACACATAAACGCCTCATGAGCATCTGCGTCTTTTTGGATAGTGTAGTGAGTGTCGTTGGTGGCTATTATCTTGATACCTGTCTCTTGTGATATTTGTATGATTTGTTTGTCTATACGATATTGGTCTCCGATACCGTGACGCATAAGTTCGAGATAAAAATCATCTCCAAATATCGCTTTGTACTCTAGTGCTACAGATTTTGCCTTTTCATATCCTTCTGCTCCAAATTTTCTGTTTCTATCAGATAGGTTTAAGTGCCAGTTTACTTCTCCTTGGAGACAAGCACTAGAACATATCAGCCCCTCTGAATGCTCTGCTAATGTCTTTTTGTTTATTCTAGGGTAGTAATAAAATCCATTGATATATCCTTGTGAGCTTAGATACATTAGGTTTTTGTATCCTATATCATTTTTGGCATATAGGCATAGGTGAAATCGTTGTCTGACTGATTTATCACCTATATCATCTTGGTTGTGTAGATACGCTTCCATACCGATAATAGGTTTGATACCCTCTTTACGCATAGTATTATAAAAGTCTATAGTCCCAAACATATTCCCATGGTCGGTCATTGCGACTGATGTCATACCTTGTTCTTTGAGTTTTTTGGCTAATACTTTGATTTTGTTTGCACCATCTAGTAGTGAATATTCTGTATGGAGATGAAGATGAGTGAATTGTGGTTTGTTTTTGGATTGTTCTGACATGGTTTGCCTTTAAGTAGTACTCGGAGTGTCTCCACTCCGACGGGGATTATGGTTTTTTGGTTATTGTGACCTTTGCATACATCCCTGGGAATACATTGGCATCTTTTTTGTCAAAACGGATACGCATTTTGATTTTGTGTGTCATTGGGTTGGCATCAGGTACTATCGCGTGGATAATTCCTGTAGTTTTGTAGTTGATAGATGGTATCTCTACTGGTACTTTATCTCCTCTTTTGACTCTGGATATGATACTCTCTGAGATAGATACATCTATCTCCAAATCTTCTGTATCGACTATCATTATTGTAAGCATACCAGGCATAATCATATCACCTACTTTGATATTTCTCTGTACTACTACGCCATCTGATGGGGCTTTCATTTTTATGTAGTTAAATGTACTTGCCATCTGTTTTACTTTGATATTTGACTCTTTTACCATTACTTGCATAGACTCTAGCATAGTTTGGATATTGGCAGCTTGAGAGTCCAAGTCTCCCATATCTGTAAGGTTAATTTTGTTGTCATCTCTATATGTATCTCGTATTCTATCTCTACGAGTATTGATATTTTTGAGCTTTATTCTCCAGTAATCAACTACTATCTTTGACTGTTCTAGCATCAGGTCTGCTTGTGACTTCATCATATCAAATTCTGCTGATTCCATCTCATATAGGTCATCTTCTCTTTTGACTGTATCACCTATCTTGACATAAACTCTCTTGACATAACCCATAAAACGGCTACCAATCATTTTTTGACCATCAGATACTACAGTTCCTGTAAGTTTGATGTCACCAGCTTGTGTTAGAGTGAGTAGTAATGCTACAATTATAATATTTTTCATACCAGTACCTACCATTTTCTAAGTCTTATATGACATTTCATACATTCAGACATAATCTTGCTATAAACTTGTAAAGCTTGTGTAGCATCACCTGTACTAAATCTCTCTATGATTGTATCACTTTTGTTTTTGATATTTCTCTCTATTCTTTTGGTCATAGCTGTATTGTTATCTAGCCATCTCTCATAGACATCTTTGTTGTTTTTTTCCTCTTTTGTTGGACCTATCTTACCTATAGTAGCTTTTAGGTCTTCTGCACCAGCTTTGACAATATCGAGGTTATTGTAGAAAAATCCCGATTGAATATCTTGCATAGCCTGTGCCATTTTTTGCATATCTGCTATCCTATCTGCTTGAGTATAACTCTTTGCAGACAAGAAACTCACCATTAATACCACGAACATCACCAAAAACTTTTTCATTACGACAATACCTTTAAGTTTACTTTTGAGTATTGTATCAAATTATGGCTAAATAGGTTATTAGAAGAGGGCTTTAAGCAGTTCTCATAACCATACTATATAATATTAAATATAGAATTAGTAGTTTTAAATTATTTATAAATAAAATAAGCTATAATTATAAAAATTTAACTGTACAAGGGTTCTAAATGAAAAGAATAATTATTTCATCGACAGCTATAGCGTTACTTTCTAGTAGTGTTTATGCAGATGCAAATGTGAGTGTAATCAAGGATGCTACTGTTGTTGCTCCTAAAGTGGAGACAAAAGTTGAGACTACTGAAGAGAAGAAAAGTAGTGGGTTTAGCTTTGATAGAATGTTCAAAGATATAAAAGAGGTAGCATTGTCTGTTTCTAGTGATACTAAAGATACTATCGCTAGTATGAAAGATGGTATTGTAGAGGGTACAAAAAGTGTAGAGACTGCTATCAAAAACATCAGTACAGATGTAAAAGATACTAGTATCAAAGCTTCTGATGACATCAAGACAATGGAGACTAGTACAAGCAAAGATGTTAGTACTGTTACTACAAAAGTATCTGAAGATACAAAAGAGTCTCTCAAAAATAGTACAACTGATATGAAAGAGTCTGCTACTGCTCTATCTACAGATGTAAAAGATGCTTCTACTGCTATATCTACTGATATTAAAACAGCTAGTACAACTGTATCTAATGATGCTAAGTCTTCTGTGACAACTGTATCTAATGAGCTAAATAGCACAGCCAAAACTATATCAAATGATTCATCATCAGCAGTTAAGACTGTATCAAATGATAGTTCATCTGCTACAAAAACTATATCAAACGATAGCACGGCATCTGTGAAGTCTGTAAATGATAATGCCAACTCTTCAGTTAAGACTATATCAAACGATAGCACAGCATCTGTGAAATCTGTAAATGATAATGCTAACTCTACGGTCAAGACTATATCAAATGACTCATCTAGCACAGTCAAAAATGTATCTGACAACGCAAACGATTCTACAAAAACTATAACAGATTAATACAATCTGTTCTCTAAAGAGTAGCTATTTATAGTTACTCTTTACTAATTTTGATAAACTACTAATTATTATAATAAAATATTATCTAAAGTATAAGTTATATTTAACATAACTTAGACTATAATTTCGTATCTTAATTACAAAAGGTTCTACTTATGAAAAAAATGATTACAACTTCTGTAGCTGTAGCTACATTGTTATTGACAAGCGTTCAAGCTGATTTTGACTTTGGTGATATGTTCAAAGATATGAAAGATGCTGCAATTAGTATTAGTAAAGATGCTAAAGATTCAGTTATCAGTCTACAAGATGGTGCTGTTGAAACTACAAAAAGTGCAGAAAGAACTGTAACTAATGTAAGTAGTGATGTAAAAGATACTTCTGTTAAAGTATCTGATGACATCAAAACAAGTGAAGTATCTACTTCAAAAGATAGTAGAGATACTGTAGTATCTGTATCTACTGATACAAAAGATGCTATTACAAACACTACAAAAGATTTGAAAGATTCTGCTACTGTAGCATCTAAAGAGATGAAAGATTCAGCTCTTGCAGTATCAAATGATTCTTCTTCTGTAATCAAAACTGTATCAAATGACTCTACAGCATCTGTAAAAAGTGTATCTGATAGTGCAAGTGATACAGCTAAAACAGTATCAAATGACTCTACATCAGCAGTAAAAACAGTATCAAATGACTCTAGTGCATCTGTAAAAACAGTATCAAATGACTCTACAGCATCTGTAAAAACTGTAGCTGATAATGCAAATGACTCTACAAAAACAATCTCTAGTGATAGTAGAGCTTCTGTAGAATCTACAAATACAAACTTGAGTGATACTACAAAAACAATCTCAAATGACTCTACAGCATCTGTGAAAAGTGTATCTGACAACACAAATGACTCTGTAAAAACAATCTCAGAGTAATCTGATTTAGAGGAGAGGTTATCTTCTCCTCACCCTTTTATAACAACTCTCTTCTTTCCAAACAATTAAAATTTAACCACACAGGATTATCATAATGAAAAAAATAATTACAACTTCTGTAGTAGCTACACTACTATTGACAAGCGTTCAAGCAGACTTCAGCTTTGGAGATATGTTTACAGATATGAAAGATGCTGCTATTAGCATGAGTAAAGATGCAAAAGATAGTCTAACTGCTATCAAAGATGGTGCAGTTGAGACTACAAAAAGTGCAGAAAGAACTGTATCTACAGTAAGTAGTGATGTAAAAGATACATCTATCAAAGTATCTGATGATGCAAAAACAGCAGAAGTTTCAAACTCAAAAGATAGTAGAGATACTCTTATATCTGTATCTACTGATAGCAAAGACGCTATTACAAATACTACAAAAGATATGAAAGATGCTGCCACTATATCATCTAAAAATGTAAAAGATTCAGCTCTTGCTATATCAAAAGATAGCACAGACTCTATCAAAACAGTATCAAATGATAGTAGAGACTCTGTAAACACAGTAGCTACAAATACAAGTGATACAGCAAAAACAGTATCAAATGATTCTAGTGCATCTATCAAAACAGTATCAAATGACTCTAGTGCATCTATCAAAACAGTATCAAGTGACTCTGCTTCATCTGTGAAAAATGTAGCAGATAATGCAAATGATACTACAAAAGCAGTATCAAACGATAGCAGAGACTCTGTAAAATCTGTAAATGATAATGCAAGTGATACAGTCAAAACAGTATCAAATGACTCTACTAGTTCTGTACAAAATGTATCTGACAATGTAAATGACTCTACAAAGACTATCTCATCTGATGAGTATGCAGAGCATATGAGAAACAAAGCAAAAGCAGTAGCAGAGACAAAAGCACCTGTAGTACCTGCACCAGTAAAATAAGTTCAAACTATCGGAAGTGAGGCTTTAGCCTCGCTACCAACTCTTCTCCAATCTAATTCCCTAAAAAAGTAAATATAATATGAAGTTATAATTATAGTAAATAAACTTTAAGTTATATTTAACATAAGTTTTGATAAAATTACGAATATTAAAAATCATTAAAAGGGTTCTATCATGAAAAAAATTATCACAACTTCAGTAGCTGTAACAGCACTACTTTTGACAAGTGTTCAAGCAGACTTTAGCTTCGGAGATATGTTTACAGATATGAAAGAGGCTGCTATTAGTATGAGTAAAGATGCCAAAGATAGCGTAATTGCTATCAAAGATGGTACAGTTGAAACTACAAAAAGTGCAGAAAGAACTGTAACTAATTTAAGTACAGATACAAAAGATATTTCTATCAAAGTATCTGATGATGTAAAAAGTATGGAAGTAAATACAAGTAAAGATGCAACTATTGCAACTACAGCTATCTCTACAGATGTAAAAGATTCACTCAAAAATACTACTTCTGATTTGAAAACTGGTGCTACAACATTAAGTACTGATGTAAAAGACTCTACAGTAGCTATCTCTAAAGATGCTTCATCATCTGTAAAAACAGTATCAAATGATTCTACAGCTTCTGTAAAAAGTGTATCTACAGATGTTAGTTCAAGTGTAAAAACAGTATCAAATGATTCATCTTCAGCAGTTAAAACAGTATCAAATGACTTAAATAGTACAACATCTACAATCTCATCAGACTCAAAAGACTCTATAGATTCAGTAGCTACAAATGCAAGTGATTCTACAAAAACTATCTCAAATGATAGTAGAGACTCTGTAAAATCTGTAAATGACAATGCAAGTTCAAGTGTAAAAACAATATCAAATGACTCTACTAAATCAGTAAAAAGTGTATCTGATAATACAAATGATTCTGTAAAAACTATTACAGACTAATAATTCAAATATCAACTATAAGAGTGGACTTCCACTCTTATACTCCTTGTAATCCTCTTTCGTCACCTTTCGTATCTTTTTTCTCATTTAAAATAAAATCATTACAGATATTATAATCCCTAATATGATATATGCTATGCTATATGCAAATCTTTATCAAAAGGCCCTATATGATGAATAATATCAAAAAATTAATACTAAGTGTGCTGTTTTTGCCACTTATATTATTAGCAACTACCAAAGATGAGAAGTCTCCTTTGGCAGTATTTTATACAGTTGATGGAAATATAGAAAATCAATATAATATGTTTGCAAGAAAAAAGCTAAAAAACATAGGCTTCATTCTAACCGACCCACATAAAAGAGTCAATGACCAATATGAGACAAAGTACGGTTCAACTGTATTGGACTTGCTTAGTTTTATGCCTGTTGTCAATGATGATGTGATACTTCCACTACTCAATATCGACCCAAGAATTGCTGGGTTTGCACCGTTCAATATGCTAATATACAAAAAACTAGATGAAAATACTACACATATTGGACACTTAGAGCCATCTGTAATGCTTGATATTTTAGAGATAGAAGACAAAGAAGTGAGAGAGAAATTTACAGCTACATTCAAACCACTTGATGAGAGTATAGAAAAAGAGTTTGATGTCAAAAAGACCAAAGTATCATACTCTAAATTACCCAAAAAGACTATGATTAACTTTGAGTATAAGTTTGAGACACCAGAAGATATGGATGAGTTTGTAGAGGGCTTCCAAAATGATTTTGAGATGGCATTTATAAACAAAGGTTATCTTATCGCAGGTTTTCACAACTTCATAGATGCTACAGATAATTCAGAAGAGATATTGAAAGATTATGATGCTTTCTGGACATATTCTCTATGTCATTTGGAGTTCTCTTATGGTATGTTTGACAAACAAAATGCTCATCCTGAAGCAGGACTATTTGCACCATGTACTATGTATATGTATATCAAAAAGGGTACAAATACAATAGTCGTAGGTATGTTTAGACTTCAAAACTGGTCAGATACTCTAGGTATCACAGATAAAGATAGATTGGGTCTTGTCCATAAACTAGACAAAGAGATACCTCAAATCCTAAAAGATTTTGGTATGAGAGCTATATCAAACAAAAAAGCACCACCATCAGTAGCCAAGAGTGTAGAACCAAAAAAACCACAAACTCCTCTAACTCCACAAAAGCCTCAAAAGAGTATATCTATACCAACTGTGCCAACTGTACCAAAAGCTATATCATTTGGTAATAGCTCAGGAGATAGAACTATCAAATTCTCAAAAAGAGTACCACCAAACTATACACCTCATAGCTTTGACAAGAGACAAAAGATGAAAAAATCTACCAACACAAGGATAGGAGAGGTAAACAAAGGAAGAATATCAGCATACTTGCGTGGAACATTTATAGATGTAAAATCTGTAAAAGCCAAGCTCAAAAAATCTGGATTTGATGTCATAGCAACTGTACCATTGGATAAAAAGAAAACACTATTATCAGTTGTGTTTACAGATAAGTCACTTATAGAGATGGCAAGTAAACACAATAGAGGGTTTATGGCATCACTTAGAGTACTTGTAGATAAAAAAGAGAAGACTATAAGTATCACCAATCCTCTATATCTAGCAAAAGGCTTTTTACAAAAAGATTTTGATGAGAAATCAGCAAATAAAATCCTAATAAGACTTATAGATGAGTTCAAAGGACTTAAAAATTCAAAAGATGTATTGAAATTCCAACTATTAGCAAAATACCAATTTATGAATGGTATGCCTCACTATGAAGATATGATAGAAGTAGCTTCAGGAGATGACCTACTAGAGAGAATAGAGGGAAACAAAAAGGTACTATTCAAGCAAGTACTAAATGATGGTTCTGTATTAGTAGGAATAGCACTAAGAAAAAGAACAAATAAATTTACAAAAAAGATAGGAAGAAATAATGCAGGTATGCTTCCCTATCCAGTACTAATAGCCAATGGAAAAGCTAGAATGCTAGACCCAAAATACTACATATCATATATGTATCCACTACTAAAAATGTCTGAATTTATGACAATAGCCACAATACCAGATGCTATGGTCAAAGATTGTGAAAGAGCATTAAAGAAGAGAAAAAAGAAGAAAAAATAGCCCTTTAAAGGGCTATTTAATTGGCAAATATTTATAGAAGTTTAAACAAACTTCTTGTATTATGAAGATAATCAAATAAAGGATTATCAAATGCTTAAACTTATTCTCTCTTTTCTTATCTTTTTTTCTTTTTCTATTGCTAATAATGTTCTTGTCATCAATAATGGTTGGCAACTTGTGGGTTCTAGTGTACCTATATCCAATATGTCGTTATTTGACAAAGATGATGTATCTCAGGTTTGGTATTTTGATGCGTCTAGTCAGAAGTGGATGGGATATTCTCCTGATGATGAGATACAAAAACAAATAGAAGACAAAGGCATATCTACTCTCTCGTCTTTGCAGAGTTGGCATGGTTTTTGGGTTAAGAGTAAGAGAGATTGGGCATTGGTACTAGAGAGTCCATCTACTGATAATATCAATTCCAATATATCCAAAGGAGATATTCCTCTCAAAAAAGGTTGGAACCTTATATCTTTGCCTATAGATAGTGTCTTATCTCCTGATATTTTTGGTGATATGGTCGTATGGAGATATGATAAGAGTAATAAATGGGAGTTTTATGATGAAAATCATACCGAAGATAGCTTCCCTAGACTCAATCATATCCAAAATAGTGATGGATTGTGGGTCAAGTCTCCAATAGACCAAAATATATCAACTATAGATGAGGCATCAAGGCTTCATAATTTTGACTCTATAGATGATATGGAGAGTTATATCAAAGGAATAGTCACTATCAATCATAGACCATATTTGGGTATTATGCCGATGATAGATAGAGGTATAATGGTAGATAATGGTATGGTGATGCTAGAGAGTGATACTGCTACAAGTATAGCATCAGCACCTACTATGACAAATGATGTGGCAGATAGTGCTACAGATGCTACTACTACCAATCTACAAGAAGATGGAGTAGATGAAGCTGATATACTAAAGCACAATAATAGAGATATATTTTATAAACTCTCAAACAATTCTATCGGTATCACCTCATTTGACTCTCTATCCAAAGGAGAGACTAAAGCATCTGATACTATCTCACTAGAAGATGATAGAAGTATAAATTCATTTTATCTAGTAGGAGATAATCTTGTAATAGTATCTAGTACAAACAACTATATTACCAAAGATATATATGCAGAGCCTATGATAGATTATTATGATACTTATACCAATCAAACTATCATAGATATAGTAGATATATCTGATATACAATCTATCAAAACAACCTCTACACTCAAAATAGATGGCAATATACTCAACTCTCGTGTGATAGGAGATAATCTATACATAATCAGTAATTTCTCTCCAAAAGTAAATATAACTTATCCCAAAATATATACAGATGATGTAGATTGTAGTAGTTATAATGATAACTATATAGAGTGTTATGATATTAATATGGATTATAATAGCAATAGATACTATCGTTATGATTATGATAATCCTATTATTGATATAGTAGATTTGACTCCTGATATAGTACAAGGTGACAACCCAAAAGAACCTCTACTTACTCCATCACGCTTATATGCACCATCCAAACAAAATCAAGATAGCTCAATTACTACAATAGCACATATATCTATCTCCAAAGGAGAGTATATTCAAAGTAATTCATTTGTGGGACATAGTAATATACAATATGCTTCAACTACTTCTCTATATCTAGTATCAGACCAATATCCTCTATATTATGACTTCAATAACTATAAAGAGAGGCTAAATATATACAAATTTGGACTAGATGAAGAGCTATCATATAGAGGTAAAGGTGTAGTACTAGGTCACGCTATCAATCAATTTGCACTAAGTGAATACAACAATACTTTGAGGATTGCTACAACCGAGGGCTTCTCATGGAGTAGTGTAGATACAGATAATAGTCTATATACACTAAAAGAACAAAATGGAACACTACTCATACAAGGAGTATTAAGTGGATTAGGCAAAGAGTTTGAGAGTATCAAGTCGGTGAGATTTGTAGGAGATAAGGGATATATAGTCACATTTAGACAGACAGACCCACTATATACAATAGACCTAAGTGACCCTACTAATCCCACAAAAGTAGGAGAGCTTCATATCAATGGATACTCTGATTATCTCCATCCTGTAGGAGATGATACACTTATAGGATTTGGACGAGATGCAGATGAGTTTGGTAATACCAAGGGTGTCAAGATAGAGTTGTTTGATGTGAGCGATTTCGCCTCTCCATCATCACTAGATAGTATAACACTAAACGACTATACAAGCTCACAATTACTATACAATCACAAAGCATTAGCATACAGATACAGCGACAACCTATTTGCCTTTGCATACAATGACTATAGCATCTATCCTAGTAAAAGCTACCTAGGTATATATCAGATGATAGATAATCAACTAATCCAATACAGTCCAATAGAGACTATAGAAGAGACATGGTCAGACAAAAGAGGACTAATATTTGATATAAATGATACAACATATATCAGCTTTTTGGGTAATCAAAATATCATAACTACTATACTAAAGGATAGATAATGCGTTACATATATATAGGATTGATACTACTAGCGATAAATGGATGTAATTCAAGTAGTGAAGAAACAGACCCAATTACTCCAACAACAATCAATCCGACTACTCCAACTACACAAAATAAAGATAATAAACCACCATCAATACCTGATATTTGATGGTGATAGATATTTATTTCATTAGTTCTTAACCTTTTGCCACTATAATAAGAGAAATTTTATCGTATTAAAGGTATCACAATGATTAAACAGATTATGCCACTTAGCTTGATAGTGGGACTTCGATTTTTTGGACTATTTATAGTCTTGCCTGTTCTCTCTATCTATGCACTAGATATGGAGGGAGCTACTCCATTTTTGGCAGGTCTTGTCGTGGGTGGATATGCACTTACACAAGCTACTTTTCAGATACCATTTGGGATGATGAGTGACAAGGTAGGACGGAAAAAGACTCTACTTTTTGGACTGCTTATATTTATAGCAGGTTCTGTTATCGCTGCTATGAGTGATAATATCTATATGCTTCTTATCGGTAGATTTCTCCAAGGAGCTGGTGCTATTGGTTCTGTAGTCTCTGCTATGATAGCCGACTTGGTCAAAGAAGAGCAGAGAGCTCACGCTATGGCTATTATGGGTGGGACTATCGCTATGAGTTTTGCTGTAGCGATGATTGTCGCTCCTGTTGTAGGTGGATATTGGGGGATAGACAAGCTATTCTGGCTTACGGCGATACTATCTGTGATGGCTATAGGGATATTATTTACTTCTGTGCCACAACCTCCCAAGATAGTACACTCATATAGCCAAGAGGAGTCTAAGTTTTTTGAAGTATTCAAAGACAAAGCCCTTACACGAATGTATATTACATTTTTGTTTCACTCATCTATTATGACTATGGCGTTTTTTATTATTCCAGTTGTTATGACTGAAAGTGTAGCAGATGGTGGATTTGGTTGGGAGAAGATGGAGCTTTGGAAAGT
>DAOVZV010000337.1 GCA_030634925.1 Sulfurovum sp. | reverse complement strand
CTTTGATTATAAAATAATTAGGAGGTATTATGATAAAGAAAATTATATTTAGTATGACTTTTTTGGTGGGCTTGGTTTTTGGAGATGGTATATTGATAGAGGGTAGGGTGTCTATGAAAGGCTCGTCTATCCATAGCTATCTAGCGATACAAGACCATAAAAGCCAAACACTCTATAAGATAGAAAATCCAGAGAGTTTTGGAGTACACGATAGACAAAATCAGACAATCAAGATAAGAGTGAAACTGCTCAAAAAGGCACTTGGTGCAGGTTATCCTGCTGTTATAAAAATTATGGAGGTTATATAGATTATGAATAAATTTAGATTATTACTTTTTTTGGCATTGGGTGCATTTACTTTTGCTGGAGGGTTGAAAATTACCAACAAAAATATAGATACAGATACAAATATAATGATAAAAGCTAGTGAAGATACATTTGATACAACTACTAGATATACACATAAAAAACTGGTCAAATGTAATAGAGATATATCTGTAATATACAAAAAAGTATCAACTACAAAGCTAAATATCATTCCAAAAGATGGATGGGATAGTGGTACTAGATATGAATGTAGCTATAAATCAGATGAGTTCTCTTTTGAGACACCTAGCTTTGGACTTCGAGATTATCACTATTTTGTCCAAGATAAGAAGCTTCGATTGGAGTTCAATGACAAGATAGATATAAAAAGTATCAAGAAAAATATATCACTCAAAAAGCAGAAAAATCTAGCTCAAACTAATCTACAATATAGTATCAGTAGCCAAAATAGCAAGGTAGTGATACTCCATATCAAAGAGGCTGTTGATGGTGATTTCAAGCTAGAGATTGGTGGAGGATTATCTACTATAAATGGCACAAAAATAGGTGAAGCTATAGAGAAAGAAATCTCAATCAATTCACATAAAAGCGTTGAGCTAAATACCAAAAAAGGAGAGCTGACATTTATAGATTTACCAAGAATGGTATCTTTGGATGATGGTACTTTTGCTATAAGAATATTCTTAGATGACTCTTTTGATGGTAGTCCTATCAAGGAGTTCGTATCTATTGATGGTATATCTCATTTTCAGATAAATAGTGATATATATATCACAGAGAAAGTGACTAACGATTTTAATATAACTAATAGTTATTATTATACAGATATTACAAGTAAAGAGTTTGAGCCAAATAGAGATTATACCCTTCATCTAAGTAGAGGATTATCTACATACAAAGAGTTGAAATCAGATATATCATTTGAACTAAAAAGCCAAGATAGAAAAAAATCTATCTACTTCAAAGACAATCAGCCATATCTATCCAATCTAGGAGAGATAGGCTTTGATAGTATCAATGTAGATAGGGCTACTGTGATTATAGATAGAGTTACAGCAGATAACTATAGATACTTTATAGGTTACAATGAGGCAGATAAGGATGAGACAGATAGCTTCACCAAAGAGATATTTTCCAAGGATATAACTCTTAGTAATCCCAAAAATATAGTAGAAAAGCAAAAAATACAAATCAAAGACATAGTAGATAATAGAGCCTATGGCGTATATAAAATCACTATAGAGTATGAGGATAGAGACTATAGAGGAAGTATCATAAATCGTTCTGCGTCCAAGGTGGTATTTGTAAGTGATATAGGAGTATCTGTAAATCTATCTCCAAATCAAGCATTTGTATCTCTAGTAAGTCTAAGTAGTGCTGAGCCTATATCTGATGCAAAAGTAGATATATATTCATCAAACAATATAATATTGTCATCTAT
>DAOVZV010000040.1 GCA_030634925.1 Sulfurovum sp. | reverse complement strand
GTTTGATAAAGAGTTATAGATTACAGATAAGAGAAGATGAGAAGATATACAAGCTCGACCTTCGTACTCCTGCTGGACTCAAAAAGAGTATATTTTTGCATCGTTTGAGAGTACTTGATATAGGTTGGGGAAATATGGAGAGTAGTAGAAGCAAAGGTAAGTAAAAAGAAGTATGGTCTTTGCAATGGAAACCTGAGATGACACTACAAATCATAGACAAAGGTATATGGGGAAATAGCATAGAGATAGCCTCTGAAAACTATATACTTGATATTGCCAAAAATAGCCAAGAGACAGTAGAGATTAGCAACCTCATCAAACAGTCACTATTGGCAGAACTATTTGGATGTATGGACGCTCTGATAGATAGGATAGAAGTATTGGTTAGTTTGAGCTTTGATGTGGGTATGCTTATACAGTCACTATTGCCTCTGATGGATATATCGAGATATGATGATATACGAAATACAGACAAAGCTACTCTCACCTCTTTGATTGATGGACTCCTGCACAAGGTTATTATCAATTTGGAGAGTGCTTGTTATGGACTTGATGAGAGTTTGGCAAGAGATATGTTTGGATATATTAGTGGCTTAAATGGAGCTATTGTATTGATGGAAGATGATGAGCTAGAGACTCTATGGATAGATACTCTATATGATATATCCCAAGAGTCATCTGTAGCATATTTGATACAAGGGGCTATTAGTCGTATATTGTTTGATAGGCAAAAGATAGATGATATAGAGATAGAGACTACTATGAGTAGAGTCTTATCTATAGGTGAAGAGAGGATAGATTCAGCGTATTGGATAGAGGGCTTTTTGGATGGCTCTGCTATGATTTTGATACTTGATGATACTCTTTGGAATATCTTGTATATATGGCTAGATGGGCTAGATAGCGATACATTTGATGAGGTATTGCCTATTATGAGACGGACTTTTTCTGTATATGCCCCTGATATAAGAAAAAAGCTAGGAGAGAAAGCCAAGGGTGGAATATCTAAAACCAAAAAGCCTATATCTCAAAGTAATGATAATATAGATGATAAGAGTTTTGATACCACTAGGGCTATGGACGCACTAGAAGCTACTATAAGGATTTTGGGATGATAGAAAAAGATACAAACCTAAAGCGTTGGCGTATGATACTAGGTGGAGATGAAGCAGATGGCACTGGTGTAGAACTAGATGATAGAGACAAACAGATAGATGATGTATTGTCATCTCTATATGATTATGAGTCTCAAAAGGGCTTTTGTTATGGTGAGGAGGGAGATAGGAAAGGTGGAAGAGGAGCATCTAGTCCACAAATCAGCAGATGGCTAGGAGATGTACGCAAATACTTCCCCAAATCAGTAGTAGATATAATACAAGACGAAGCAGCCTACAAATCTAGAAGGGAATGAAAATTAATTTTAGGACCAGATATATTAGAACAAGCCCAACCATCAGTACATCTGATAGTGACACTGATGGAATTAGGCAAACTAATACCATCAAAGACCAAAGAGACTGCTAGAAGAGTTGTAGCCAAAGTAGTAGAAGAGTTACTAGAAAAGCTAGAACAAAATATGATACAAGCCATCACAGGAGCGTTGAACCGTAATGTACCAAATCCAAGACCTACATATCATGAGATAGATTGGAAAAGGACAATACTAAGAAACCTAAAACACTATCAAGAAGATTATAAGACCATAATCCCTCAAAAGCTATATGGATACGGCAGAAATAGACGAAAAAGCCTCAAAGATATTATATTGTGCTTAGACCAATCAGGCTCAATGGGAACATCTATCATCTATTCAGGTATATTTGGCTCGGTGATGGCATCATTGCCAAGTGTGAGTACCAAGATGGTAGTGTTTGATACAGAAGTAGTAGATTTGACCCAAGACCTCAAAGATCCAGTAGATTTATTATTTGGAGTACAACTAGGAGGAGGGACAGACATCAACAAAGCATTGGGATATTGTCAAACTCTAGTATCCAAACCAGAAGATACAATACTCATACTAATTACAGACCTAGAAGAGGGTGGTTCTGTATCAGGAATGCTCAAAAAGATAGAGAGACTCAAAGCCCAAGGAGTTCAACTAATAGTTTTATTATCACTAAATGATGATGGTAAACCATACTACTCTCAACATATAGCCAAAAAAGTAAATGCACTAGCCGTTCCTGTATTTGCATGTACTCCAGACAAATTCCCAGACCTAATGGCTACAACTATCAATCAAGGAGATATACGAAAGTGGGCAGGAGATGAGGGTATGGTATTGGTAGGATGAGCTATATTCTAAAGCATTTTGATACACCTCTTTTGGAGTTTAATCTAAATACAACTATTATAGATGGATTCTCTTTGGAAATTATTCAAGAGTATTCTAAATATAGTTACCTTTTTCCAAAAGATTTGATAGTAAGTTCAGATGGTGTTCTTGATTGGTTACGACGGAGAGTTATTCCTCAAAATAGAGCATTTGTGCATAATTTTTTGTCAAAACTAGGATTAAATGTCAAAGATACCAAAGGAATTATTGATATTTCAAAAGGTCTTAGTCTCAATGACTGTTATTGGGTTGTAGATAGTAGTTTTGTAGGATTGTTTTCTGACTATAATCTTTATGATAATCGTTTTAGTCGTATATTATCATGGATTGCTTTTACAGGTCATGGAGAGACCAATCGTAAGGGATTTTATTCAACTCCTGAACTTACAACTAATGGTATGTTGGCTAAGTGTTGGCGTAGGGTTCAAGGTGATATTGTTTTATATAAGGCAGGTTCATCAGGAGCTATCAATGCAGGGAAAGAGCCTTATAGTGAGTTTTATGCTTTTGAGATTGCACAAGTGATGGGATTAGATGTAACTGAGTACAAATTGAGCCGATGGAAAGGTGAGCTATTTTCTACTTGTAAGCTTTTTACAAGTAAAGATTTTGCCTATTTACCTATTGGGAGAGCAGTTACTAGAGGAGGGTGGAGTGCTGTATTTGAGTATTACAAGAGACTAGGAGATGAGTATTATGATACTTTGATAGATATGCTAGTTTTTGATGCTGTAATTTGTAATGAAGATAGGCATTTTGGAAATTTTGGTTTAAAAGTAGATAATAGAACCAATAAAATAGTAGGAACTGCTCCAATCTTTGATAATGGTTTATCTCTGTTTAACTATGCGATGGATGATGAGTTGGAAGATATAGAATTGTATGCCAAAACAAGACTTATGGCAACCTCACAAGATTTTTTGTTATTTGCCAAAGAGATAATAACTCCTAGACAAAAAGAGAGAGTACGAAAGCTTATTAATTTTAAATTTAAAAAGCATAGTAGATATAATTGGGACAAAAATAGATTGAGGATTATTGAGAAGTTTATTCAGGTTAGGGTGCAGGAGATTTTAGGACTATAATTTTAAATGAAGATTAGGGTTAAGTATATAGTAGTTATAATCACAAAAAGGGATAAATATGAATGATTTTATGAGAGCTATGGATTTTAGACATGCGTGTAAGGTATTTGATGAGGATAAGAAAATATCAGATGATGATATAAGGACTATATTGGAGTTTGGTAGGAAATCTCCATCATCTTTTGGTATGGAGGGGTGGAAGTTTTTGGTTATTACAGATGATGAACTCAAAGCCAAAATCAGACCATTGTGCTGGAACCAAAAGCAGATTACAAGCTGTTCTCATCTAGTGATAATCTTGGCTAATATAGATAGTCTCAAAGTATCATCAGGAGAGGTGGAGAAGAGATTTACAAGACGAGAGATGTCAAAAGAGGCACTAGACTCATATATGGGACTGTATCAATCTCATCTGGAAGAGACATTAAGTAGCGATGAAAATATATATCACTGGTCAAGCAAACAAGCATATATCGCATCTGCAAATATGATGACTGGTGGAGCTTTTATGGGGATAGACTCTTGTCCTATCGAGGGGTTTGACAAAGATAAAGTAGAAGAGCTTTTGGGACTAGATACGACTATTCATCAACTATCTATGCTACTACCTTTTGGATATAGAATAAGAGAACAATCTTCACAAGTGAGACTAGATTTTGACGCTGTAGTTGAGTTTGTATAGTCTTATTTCTAAGGTATTTAATATATAATAAATAAAATAAAATAGAGGTATATATATGCAAATAGATAATGCAGTTTTGAGTAAATTGGAGAAGCTATCTCACCTAAGGATAGATGAATCCAAAAAGAGTGAAGTTATAGAGCAATTATCAGAGATATTGAGCTATGTAGATAACCTCAATGAACTAGATACTGATACTCTCTATGCTAGATTTTCTACACTTGATGGTGGTACACCTATGAGAGAAGATACTCCTAGAGAAGCAAATAATATATCTAATGATATATTATCTAATGCACCATTTGCAGAAGATGACTTTTTTATTGTTCCTGCTATTATAGAGTAGATTATGTTGCAGATATATGGTATCAAAAACTGCGATAGTGTGAGAAAAGCTATCAAGTATTTCAAAGCCAAGAATATAGATTATGAGTTTGTAGATTTTCGCCAAACTCCTATTGATTTGGATACGATAAATAGATGGTTGGAGATGAGTGATATAAAGACTCTTCTGAATACTAGAGGTACTACATATAGGACTCTAGGACTCAAACAGCTTGATTTGAGTGATGATGAAAAGAGGGATTATCTAGCAAAAGAGAATATGCTTATCAAAAGACCAGTGGTTGTGTTTGATAATAGTATAATAGTTGGGTATAATGAGTCTGAATATTTGGATAAAATAAACTAAAAGGGAATAGTTATGTCTTTTGATATAAAAAAATTACTTCAAAGTGTCGTTACTTATGGAGCTTCGGATTTACACTTAGTTAGTAGGACTGAGCCACAGATTAGATTGGATGGTACTATGAAACCAGTTAATCTACCTGTACTTACAGGTGATGATATACAAGAGATGTGTTACTCTATGCTAACAGAAAAAGAGAAGCAAGAGTTTGAAGAGCATAATGAACTTGACTTTGCACTATATTTACCAGGAATAGGACGGTTTCGTGCCAACTACTATCGTACTATGGGTGATGTGGCTGCTGCTTTTAGGGTTATTCCAATCAAGATACCATCATTAGATGATTTGAATGCACCACAAGTATATAAGAGATTTGTAAAGAGAGAAAAAGGACTTATCCTCGTGACAGGACCTACTGGTTCTGGTAAATCTACGACACTTTCAGCTATGCTAAATGAGATAAATATAACAGAGAGAAAGCATATACTTACAGTGGAAGACCCAGTGGAGTTTATCCACCAAAATCAAAAGTCTGTATTTTCTCATAGAGGGGTAGGAGATGATACAGCATCTTTTGCTAGGGCATTGAAGTCTGCACTTCGTCAAGACCCCGACATCATATTTATTGGGGAGATGAGGGATAGAGAGACTATCGAAGCTGGTCTAACAGCCGCAGAGACAGGTCACTTGGTATTTGGTACGCTACATACATCATCAGCACCAGGAACTATCAACCGTATTATCGATGTATTCTCTGGTGATGAGCAACCTCAAATTAGAGCTATGATTGCATCATCTTTGGTAGCCGTCGTCGCACAGATGCTTCTACCCAAAACTGGTGGAGGACGGGTTGCTGCGTCAGAGATACTAGTAACCAATGGAGCTATATCCAACCTAATCCGTGAAGATAAAGTTCATCAGATTTATTCTCAAATGCAACTAGGTCAAGGTGATACAGGTATGCAGACACAAACTCAATCTATAGTTAATTTTTATAATGAAGGTAAAGTGACCAGAGAGATAGCATTACAGTATGCAAATAGACCAGATGAAGTAGCAAAAAAAATATAATTATAAAAGAGGATTTAGAATATGGATTTTTCAATAGAAAACTTTTCGATGATGGATTTCAATTACTTTGATGTGACTATATCAGCGATTATTTTGATACTAGGTATCAAAGGTTTTATGCAAGGTTTTATCAAAGAAGTTTTTGGTCTTTTGGGACTTATCGGTGGTGTATATTTTGCATCTAGGTTTGCACAAGAAGCATCAGACTTTATAGATGCCAACTTTATACATTTAGACAATCCATCTTTGCTTAAGCTATTGGGTTTTCTTAGTATTCTTATTATTATTTGGCTAAGTGCTACTCTTGTTGGTAGTATTTTGTCCAAGCTTACTAGCATAAGTGGATTGGGTTTTCTCAATCGTCTTATGGGCTTTTTGGTAGGTGGAGGTAAATACTTTTTGATATTTGCACTTATCGTTACAGCGTTGTCAAATGTCAAGATAGTACAAGATAATCTAGGTAAATATACGCAAGACTCTGAGCTATATCCTATACTCAAAGAAGCAGGTGCTTATCTTATCAATATGGATGCGTCTGCTATGGGTATCAAGCTACCTAGTATAAATGATAACAACACTAGCACAAAAGAGTCCAACGACTCTACAATTCCTACTAACTCATAAGGCATACTATGATTGAGTACTCTCTTCTCTTGGAAAAGTTTCAAACTATTCTAAGAGAAAACAGCCTAAAATTTACCAAACAAAGAGAGCTTGTATTGAAGTGCCTATATGAAAATAATGGACACTTCACACCAGAAGATATATATAATCTTATCAAGCAACAGTATCCCAATATCAATATTGGGATAGCTACAGTCTATAGGACTTTGACACTATTAGAGACTTCTCATATCGCTAGTTCTATCTCTTTTGGAGTCCATGGCAAGAAATATGAGCTAGGACTAAAAGAGCATCATGACCATCTCATCTGTACCAAATGTGCTACTATTATTGAGTTTTTTGATGAAGTAATAGAAAAAAGACAAGAAGAGATAGCCAAAAAATTTGACTTCCAAATGAGTGACCACACGATGAAAATCATAGGATTATGTAAAAACTGCCAATAAATTAAGATGCGTAGCGCGGATTTATCCACCCATAACTCTAACAAACCCAATAACAACAAAACAGGAGAGACATTGATATTTGATAATCAATATATTCAAGAGAGAATTAAAAAAACCCAAAAACTTAGAGATGAGGGGATTAACCCATATCCAAATCAGATAAAAAAAGGGACACCAACAGCACAATTTGTGCAAGAGTGTGCTTATGTCAAAGAGCTAGACGCAGATGAGAAAAAAGATGATACCAAAACCTACAGACTCACAGGAAGACTCAAATTTATCCGTATCATGGGCAAAGCAACATTTGCACAGATAGAAGATAGTAGTGGCATAGTCCAAATCTACTACACAAGAGATGATTTTGCAGAGGGTTTTTACAACAATACTCTCAAAAAGCTATTTGAAGTAGGCGATATTATAGAAGTTCAAGGATACCCATTTGTCACGCAAGTAGGAGAGCTTACTCTCCACTGTTTGGATATGACGATGGTTACAAAAGCTATATCTCCACTACCTGAAAAGTTCCATGGACTCCAAGACCAAGAGCTTAGATACCGTCAGAGATACCTTGACCTCATTATGAACCCTGATGTCAAGAAGACCTTTGAGATACGAAGCAAAGTTGTATCTCTTACGAGAAGATTTTTTGAAGATAGAGGATTTTTGGAAGTAGAAACTCCTATGATGCACCCCATCGCAGGTGGAGCAAATGCCAAACCATTTATCACTCATCACAACGCACTTAGCATAGATAGATACCTTAGAATTGCACCAGAGCTTTATCTAAAGAGACTTATTGTAGGTGGATTTGAAGCAGTATTTGAAATCAATAGAAACTTCAGAAACGAAGGAATGGACGCTACTCACAACCCAGAGTTTACATCTATAGAGTTCTATTGGGCATACAAAACATACAGAGACCTCATAGAACTTACCAAAGAGTATTTTGATTATCTATTTGAACATCTCAAACTACCCAAAGTCTTGCCTTATGGAGAGATAGAGATTAATTTTGATAACTTCACGGAGATAGGATTAGTAGAGAGTCTCACCACTATTGGTGGAGTCCCTAGCGAGGTTTGTAATAGCATAGAGACTATATACG
>DAOVZV010000285.1 GCA_030634925.1 Sulfurovum sp. | reverse complement strand
TGCTATAGTCGATATTGTAGAGACTGGTAGTACGATGAGAGAAAATGGTCTCAAAGTAGCAGAAGATATTATGGATTCATCTGCTCATCTCATCTCAAACAAAAATAGCTTCTATGCCAAAAAAGAGGAGATACTATCTCTGTATGAGAAGATAAAAACTGTGGTAGAGAGTCGTGGATAATTCGGCTTCTTCATTAGATTTATACGCCAAAGTAGAAGATTTATTGGGAGTCAAAGAGGTAGCACCAAAGCTATATGCACACTATCTTCTATTTCTCAATTTTGAAGATATAGATAGTATGCTAGATGTAGGATGTGGTAGTGGTGATTTTCTATTTCAGATGAAAAAAGCACTATCTATTCCCAAAGCACAAGGCATTGATTTGAGTCCATTGATGGTATCAATGGCTAGAGATATTGGAGTAGATGCTAGTTGTGTTGATTTGTGTAAACTAGATGAACAATATGATGTTATTACGGCTGTATTTGATATGCTCAACTACTTAGATGACAAATCATTGATAGAGTTTTTGGATTGTGTATATGATAGGTTAGATGATGGAGGAGTATTTTTGTGTGACATCAATACTCTATATGCCTTTGAAAATGTAGCAGTTGGCTCATATATCGTAGATGATGATGATAGATTTCTTACGATAGATAGTGATTTTGAAGATGGTGTATATCACTCAGAGTTTACGCTATTTGAAAAATCAGATAATCACTTTAGCAAATCTCAAGAGAGTATCAACCAATACTATCACAAAATAGAAGATATAGTCAAATATAGTAACTTGGAGCTAATCCAGAGTGATGAGATGAAACTATATGAACTAGATGAAGCAGACAAGATATTTCTAGTGCTTAGAAAATCATAAAGCACAAATAGGATAAAATAACAAAATCAAACCCAAAAAAAAAGTAATTTATGAAAATCGAAACAAAAACAGCACATTTTAGCTCTCCACTCTATCTTGAGAGTGGTAGGATATTAGAGCCTTATGAGATTATATATGAGACCTATGGCACTATCAATGCCGATAAATCCAATGTCATATTGATTTGTCACGCACTTAGTGGGTCTCACCACGCATCAGGATTATACGAAAATGATAGAAAAGCTGGTTGGTGGGATGGGCTTATCGGTGATGGCAAAGCTATAGATACGACTAGATATTTCGTCATATCTACCAATGTTATAGGTTCGTGCTTTGGTAGTACTGGTCCTATGAGTGACAACTACTACACACAAGAACCATATAGACTTAAATTCCCAGTAGTGACTATCAAAGATATGGTACACGCCCAAATGCAACTACTATCACAACTAGGAATATACCATCTCAAAGCTATCATAGGTGGCTCTATGGGAGGTATGCAATCTCTACAATTTGCCGTAGATTATCCCAATTTGGCTGATGAAATTATATCTCTAGCTTCTACTTATGCTACTAGACCATGGACAATTGGCTTCAACAAAGTAGCTATAGAGGCGATACGCCGAGACCCAAGATTTAATCATGGTAATTATCAAAAAGATACATTTGTAGAAGATGGATGTGATGGTATAGCTATCGGAAGAATAGCAGGACATATATCATATCTATCTCCTGACTCTATGGATGATAAGTTTGGACGAAATTATGTGAGTAATGATGGACTATTTGAGCTATTTGGTAGATATGAAGTAGAGAGATATATGGAATACAATACAAACAACTTCTCCAAGATTTTTGACCCATTATCTTATCTATATATAGTAAAAGCTATCAATACATTCAATCTAAGCCGTGGATATGACTCTTTGCATGATGCTATATCTCGTATCAAGGCTAGAGTCCATCTAATTAGTTTCTCATCTGATTATCTATTTTTCCCATCAGAGATGGAGCATATAGCCAATATGATGAAGAGAAACAACCAACCACATACATATCTTGAAGTAGATAGCAATTATGGTCATGATGCCTTTTTGGTGGAACTAGATAAGTTTGAAGAAAATATAAAAGATGTATTGAAATGATAAAAAGGTATAAATAATGGCTCATCTAATAGTAGGAGCGTTGCAACTGCCAACGCTAGGAATGAACGCAACAAAGTTAGACTTTTATCTAAAACAAGCAAAACAAAGAGCCGTAGATGTGATGCTTATAGGTGAATATGTACTCAATCACTTCTTTAAAGAGTTCGTCACAATGTCACCAAATATGGTCAAAGAGCAGACAAGAAAACATATAGAACTTCTAAAAGAGTTCTCCAAAAAGTATGATATAGTATTTATAGCACCAATCATCATCACCAAAAAAGATGG
>DAOVZV010000248.1 GCA_030634925.1 Sulfurovum sp. | reverse complement strand
GTACCTGCAAAATCATTATAATTCATATCAAGGTTACCATATTGTAAAATTGGAGTAACTGCTAAACTTAATCCTCCAGTTTTATAAGCTATAGGTACACCAAACTGCATAAGTTGTAAATTAGTTACCATATTTTGATTCCCTCCAAATGGAGCAAGAGGAGCATCACGATAGTCTGTACCCATACCAGCAGTTCCCCACATACCAACACCAATATACCAACTATCATTTATTTTATGAGCTATAGATACTTCAGGAATAATATTCATATCAGCATCACTTGTATAAGATGTTGCTCCAGGGAATCCAGAAAAACCACTATCAATAGTCGGCATAAACACAGTACCACCAAATGCTATCTCTGTACCCTCTACACTCGTAAGCATAGCAGGGTTATTTAGTCCTGATTCTGCTCCGTGACCTATTGCTATATTAACTCCACCCATACCTCTAGCTTTTGCACCTACTGCGATTAGGTGGTCTCCGTTTGTTGCTTGTACCATTGTGGAAGCTATGATTGATAGGGCTATCAATTTCGTTGCTGTATTTATTTTCATAAGTAATTTTCCTTTTTTCTTTATCTGATTGGATAATATCATAATAAATATATTAAAGTATATTAAATCTATATATTTTATTATATTAAATTAACTAATGATGTTAAAATGTAACAATTTATATTTTAATATTTTGGTTTGGATGTGTTAAATCATAAATTTGATTATTTTAACCACCATATCCAAATAGATGATAAGCTTTGAGTATAAAATAGCTATAATACTCCAATAAAATAGAAGTTGGTAATATGAAAAAAATAAAAAAAGCCATATACTCTGGGACATTTGACCCAATTACAAATGGACACCTAGATATAATCATCCGAGCATCTAATATGTTTGATGAAATTACAATAGCCGTAGCAAAAAACAGAGCCAAAAAACCAATGTTTGGATTGGACAAACGGATAGAGATGGTAGAGGCTTCTATATCTGATTATAGCAATATCAATGTTGTAGGATTTGATAGTCTATTGGTAGATTTATCTGATAAACTAGATGCCGATATTATCATCAGAGGATTGAGAGCTGTAAGTGACTTTGAGTATGAATTACAGATGGGATATGCCAATTCATCACTCAAAAAAGAGATAGAAACCGTATATCTAATGCCTAGTCTCCAATATGCTTTTGTCAGCTCATCTATCGTCCGTTCTATCTTGGAATTTGATGGCAAAATAGAACATCTTGTACCTCCAAAAGTATTAGAGATTATCAAGGAAAAAAGATAATGTATATACTATTTGAAGGGATTGATACTTGTGGCAAAAGTACACAAATAGAACTATTGGCACAAAAATATAAAAATATTATCTTGACAAAAGAGCCAGGAGGTACTGCATTTGGAGTGAAAGCTAGAGAAATCCTCTTGACCAATTCCTTGGCTTCCAAAAGAGCAGAACTTCTGCTATTTCTAGCAGATAGAGCAGAACATTATCAAGAGATAATAGCTCCAAACAGAGACAAAACTATCATATCAGATAGAGGATTTCTATCAGGTATCGGATACGCTTTGGCAAATGGATATTCTGATTTCAAAGAGCTTTTGTCTCTCAATTCATTTGCACTATCAAATCATTTCCCTGATAAAATAGTACTATTTATCATAGACAAAAAGACTCTACAAGAGAGAACTTCTGCCAAAACTTTGGATGGAATTGAGCTTAGAGGTCTTGATTATCTATTAAATGTCCAAGACCAAATGCAAAAGAGTATAGAAAATATAAATATATCTTATCTATTGATTGATGCAACTGATGATATAGAGACTATACATAATAAAATAGTTGAGTATTTGGAGCTATAAAATGGATTGGAAAACTATCATAGACCAAGAAAGAGAAAAAGATTATTTTGTAGAACTAAAAAAAGTAATTGATGAAAAGTATAACTCAACTACCATATTTCCAGAAAAGAAAAATATATTCAAAGCCTTTGAACTAACAGATTATGAAAACCTAAAAATCATAATCATAGGACAAGACCCATATCACGGAGAAAATCAAGCCCAAGGTCTAGCATTTTCTACACCAAAAGATGTCAAAAATCCACCATCATTGGTAAATATACTCAAAGAGATACAATTAGACACAAAAAAACCATCAATCAACACAGATGGAGACCTCACATCATGGGCAAAACAAGGAGTATTATTAATCAACACAATACTCACAGTAGAAGAAGCAAAACCCAAATCCCACCACAACCTAGGATGGGAGATATTTACAGATAATATCATCAAACACATCAACCAAAACTTCGATAACATAATCTTCATACTATGGGGAGCAAACGCTATAAAAATGAGCAAATTCATAGATAAAGACAAACACCACATACTAACATCCCCCCACCCTAGCCCACTATCATCATATAGAGGATTTTTCGGATGTAAACACTTCTCTAAATCTAATGATATTTTGAGAGGATTGGATTTAGAGGAGATAGTTTGGTAAAACAAAAATCAAAAAAAGAAAAACTTGATATAAAAGATATTATTAAAACTATACAAAAATATAAAAGTGGAAAATTAAAAACTATATCCCATAATGAAGTGAAAGCTTCTCTTGGTTTATAAAAGGTTAAAAAATGAATAATACTATTTTAATAAAAACTGTCCGTATCAAT
>DAOVZV010000341.1 GCA_030634925.1 Sulfurovum sp. | reverse complement strand
TGAAGACCAAGTGCGTTTGGAGATAGAGTACCTAGAAAAATAGGAAAATTTAATGGGCAATAAAGATATAGTAAGCAAAGAGATTATAAAAGAGATAGGTCTTGATATATCAATGCATATTTTGGGTATTGATATAGAGGGTGAAGTTACTCTAGTGGATAAAGAGTGGACTAGGGTAGAGAAACGAGATAGTGATATTGTCTTTAAAAATAAAAATAGGATTATTCATATAGAGATACAAAACTCTCATCATAGCGATATGGAGCTAAGAATGTTGCGTTATTATAGTGATATTTTGTTTGAATATAAAGATTGTTCAGTGACACAATATCTTATATATATAGGCAAAGAAAAATGCTATATGAAAAATGAGATTATCAGAGATGAGATTAGTTATAAATATGCTATAATTGATATGAAAGATATAGCTTGTGAAGATTTGTTATATCATGATAATCCATCTGCTGTAGCACTCTCTATTTTGTGTGATTTCAAAGGCAAGGATAAACAGAGTACCGTAAATAGAATATTGCAACGACTAAAAGAGGTAACAGATGGTGATGAGCTTAAGTATAAAAATTATATTAAAAAAGTAAATGTACTATCAAGCAATAGAGATTTAGAAAATGAAGTAGAGAAAGGAATGGAAATGTTAAGTATTGATATAAAAAAGACACCTTTTTATAGAATTGGTATGAAAGATGGTATTCAAGAGGGTATTGAAAAAGGTATAGATAAAGGTAAAAATGAAGTCTTAAAAGTATCTATAAAAGCTCTTTTTTCTTTGGGTCAAACTGTTGAAGAGATTGCTGTAATGTTAAATTTAACTCCTAAAGAGGTTGAAGAGTTAAATAAATAAAATTAAAAAGGAGATAGATATGACACTAGATGATTTACGAGTAGGTATAGATACGATAGATGATACTCTGTTGAAGCTATATAATGAGCGAATGGAGTTGGTTCATCAGGTAGGAGAACTCAAGAATACTACTGGGTCACCTATCTATCGTCCAGAGAGAGAGCAGTCTATATTGAACCGTCTAAAGAGTCAAAATGATGGTAAATTGACTGATGGGGCTATTGATGCACTCTTTTTGGAGATGTTTGCAGTGGCTCGAAATTTGGAACTGCCTGAGGGTGTGGCGTATTTGGGACCTGAAGCTAGTTTCACTCATGAAGCAGCAGAGACCAAATTTGGTGCTATGAGCAACTACATACCTATATCATCTATTACAGGTATATTTCGTGAAGTTGCCAAGGGTACTGTGAAGTTTGGGGTTATTCCTATAGAGAACTCGTCCAATGGGATAGTGAGTGATACTATTACCTCTTTGGAGAGATGTGATTTGCAGATTATAGCAGAGGTGATGATTGATGTTCATTTCTCTTTTGCTACTACTTGTGAAGATATAACCAAGATTAAAAAAATCTATTCCAAAGATATAGCGTTTGGTCAATGTCAGAAATTTTTGGAAGATTTTGGACTAGATGATATAGAGCATATTCCAGTAGAATCTACAGCAAAAGGTGCAAAATTAGCTGTAAATGAGCCATTTTCTGCTTCTATATGCTCTTCTGTAGCTGCTAAGATTAATAATTTGCCTATCCGTTTTAATGATGTAGAGGACAATAGAGATAATAGGACAAGATTTTTTATTATTAGTGATTTCAAAAACCCACCATCTGGTAATGATAAGAGTTCTATTTTGGTTAAACTACCTGATGAAGCAGG
>DAOVZV010000239.1 GCA_030634925.1 Sulfurovum sp. | reverse complement strand
CTCAAACTTTTTATTCTTGCTTATAGTATTGATAGGTTTTTTAAGCTCTCTCACTCTAGTCAATCTTTGGCTTTTAACTAGCAGTTTGGATAAAAATATTATCTTTTAAATCCAACACTAAATACTGCTCCATCTTTATCATTGAATACACTCAATTTCCCGTTTAGATGCTCTTCTATGATTATCTTTGTCATATATAGTCCTAATCCTGTTCCATTTTTTTCCTCTTTTGTAGAAAAATATGGGTCAAATATTTTATCTATTATATCAGTTGGTATTCCTCCTGCATTGTCACTGATAGACAAGACTATATTTTGATTGAGATTTTTATCTTTTTATTATCTATATTATTTTCAACCAAAGCATCTTTTGCATTATTGATAATATTTAATACTGCTTGTCCTAGCTCATTTGGGAAGCCTATGAGATTTATATCTTCTGTTTTATCAAAAATTATATCTATTTTATTGTTGGCAAAGATAGGCTTTATCATATCAATAGTATTGAGGATAATATCATTTATACAGAACTCTACTTTCTGCTTTTCTGGTTTGAAGAAGTTTCTAAAGTCATTGATGGTCTCTGACATATTTTTTATCTGTTTGCTTGAGTTTTCTTTGAAGTAGTCCATAACTTCGTTATCGAGTTTATTTATCTTATATTTCAAAATGACTGTATTATTTAGTATAGATAAGCTGTTTAGTGGTTGTCTCCATTGATGGGCTATCATACTTATCATCTCTCCCATCTGGGCTAGTCGGCTTTGGTGAAGCATTAGAAGTTGTTGATTTTTATTTTTTTCTACTTCGTATTCTATAGTCTCTTCCAGATTTTGGGTCAATAGTATCAAAGATTTTGTACGCTGTTGTACTTTCTCTTCTAGTGTTTTATTTAGCTCTATAGCTATCAAGTATCTTTCTCTAAATGAATTAAATAGTTTGGTATAGTCATTAAAGAAGAATTTCTTTTGAGAATAATTATTTTTCAATATCTGTTTGTTTATCTCTACTAGTGGAGATATATTTAGCTTGTAAAGAAGTAATATAGTCAGGGGAAAGAAAAGAATAAATATCACTAAATATATAGACATAATTCTCATTATCTCTTTTTTGTTGATTGTGAGATACTCTACATCTAAATCTACAACTATATGAAATAATTGTTTTTCACCCTTATCAAAAAATCTAAATTGATGATAAAAAGATATTGGTTTATATAGATTATCTGTTGTTAAGTTATCTAAAATAATTCCCTTTTGAAGAGTCATATTTTTGAGTTTTTTATTTGTTGATAGGATTACTATATTATCAATAACAATTGACAATGTTTCATACTCTTTATTCGTAGCTAGACTTTTATATAAAATATTTAATGAACTCTCAATACCTTCATATACTATCAGTTTTTCAATACTATAACCTAGTTCCAAAATATCACTTTTGATACTATTTGCACTCTCTTGTTTATAATAATTTTCATTGATACTGTTCATATAAAATAGTGAACCTATCATTATCCCAAAAAATATCAAACCCATAAAAAGATTTACTTTTATTATAGACATTTTTATTTCTCTACAGGTAGAATATTGTGATGTTCAATTAGCTTGTCTATATATTTACTATCTTTATCTATCAGCCATTCTATTTGTGACAAACTAGTTTGAAAATCTTCATAACTCTGACCATCTACTATATGTTTTATTGTATTATAAAACTCTTTTGGATTATTTGTTAAATTTTTAAATGCTTTTTTGATTAATATTTGTAATAAATCAATTTGTTTTCTATGTTTAATATAGGCTTTGTCACTAGAGTATAATGAGTCCAAAATAAGTATATTAGAGTTTTTTGTAGATGCTATCTCTTTAAACCCATTCTTTTTAACTTGTGTAATATAAGGTTCATAAGTAATAATCATAATATCTTCTTGACTATTTGGGCTTATATTTTTGACATTTAACTGCTCTTTGTGTCTAAGTTCAAATTTTGAGGAGGATAAGGAATAATGCTTGATAAACCCTTCTAAGACTAGCTCATTTACAGTATCTCTCTCCATATAAACTTTGACTTTTTTACTTTTCAAGATAGTATCTAATGGTCTGTTTGACAATATTATATCTCCCCCATCAGAACGGTCGAGAGCCATTATATGAATGGAACTATTTTTATCCAATAACCTAGCTTCATATTGGGTCGTAACAAATGCATCTATTAGATTTGCCTGAAAGTAGTGAACTGTTTCATTGAGAGATGTTGCCTGTATAATATCTATATTAGCTTCTTTTAACCATCCTTTTTCATCTGCATAATATATAGGTAAATAACCTACCCATTCACTCACAGCCAGTCTAAGCTCTTTGTCTCCATAGGTATCTTCTTTTGTACATCCCAAAAACACTATCAATAATAATGTAGTCATAATTATTTTATTTCCCATTATAAATAAACCCCACACTAAATACTGCTCCATCATCATCGTTGGATACGCTCAATTTCCCGTTTAAATGCTCTTCTATAATTATCTTTGTCATATATAGTCCTAGTCCTGTTCCGTTTTTTTCCTCTTTTGTAGAATAGTATGGGTCAAATATTTTGTCTATTATATCTGTTGGTATTCCACCTGCGTTGTCTTGTATGGACAATAGTATATTTTGATTATCTTTTTTGATTGAGATTTTTATCTTTTTATCTTTTATCTTATTTTCAATTAGGGCATCTTTTGCATTATTAATAATATTTAATAGTGCTTGTCCTAGCTCATTTGGGAAGCCTATGATATT
>DAOVZV010000121.1 GCA_030634925.1 Sulfurovum sp. | reverse complement strand
GGCTAATATGAGTAAATGGCAGATAGAGGGTAGAGAGTTTGATAGTAGATTGATGATAGGCTCTGCTCTATACCCCTCACCAGATATTATGGAAAAAGCTATCAAAGCTTCAGGGGCGCAGATAGTAACCGTGGCTTTGAGAAGACAGACAGCCAATGCACTAGACGATGGTAATCAGTTTTGGGATATTATCAAAGATTTGGGTGTAACCGTACTTCCAAATACAGCAGGTTGTCATACAGCTAAAGAGGCGATAACTACAGCGATGATGGCTAGAGAGATTTTTGAGGTAGATTGGGTCAAGCTTGAAGTAATTGGCAATCAATATAATCTACAACCAGACCCATTTGCACTAGTAGAGGCTACCAAAACTCTAATAGATGAGGGGTTTAAAGTCTTGCCATATATGACAGATGATTTGGTATTGGCTCAAAGATTAGCAGATATAGGATGTACGACTCTTATGCCATGGGGTTCGCCAATTGGTACAGGACGAGGACTTATGAACCCATATAATCTAAAGACAATCAGAGAACAGTTCCCAGACCTCAATCTAATAGTTGATGCAGGAATAGGCAAACCCTCAGATGCTATAGAAGCGATGGAGCTAGGATTTGATGGAGTATTACTCAATTCTGCTGTAGCACTAGCACAAGAACCAATTATGATGGCAGAAGCATTCAAACACGCTATACACGCAGGAAGACTTAGCTATATAGCAGGTGCTATGCAGACTAGAGATATGGCTTCACCATCTACTCCTACTGTAGGGACTCCTTTTTGGCATCAGTTTGGGTAGGGGGAGTATAGATATTGTATAAAGAATTATTACTATCAATATATAAAGAAGCATTTGAAAATAAAGATTATATAACTAATCTAAATAAAGAAACTTTGAAAAATATTAAAATGATTTCAAATAAATGTTTTAATCAAAAAGGTGTTTTTACTGTTTTGGTAACTTTATCAATATATAAAATAAAACATCCTGAGCAAGATATTAGGTTACATCGTACAGAATTTGAAAATGGATTTTCAGGTAGAAGTTTTGATACAAAATATATTACACCTACACTTAAAGAAATTGGGTTACCTTCAATGTCAAGTAGTGGATGGCTTACAAGAACATTAGAGAGATCTGAAGCATTTACATTGAACTATAGTGCGAATATAAGAAATGTAGATGTTAAAAAATCTTTTCTTGAATTAATTCATTCTATTGAAACAACAGATATTAAACCAAAAGATATTTTAATTGAACTGTTTAAACAAATAATTAAGATACAAGAAAAAGATAAAGTTGAAATTCAACCACTTGAAAATCCTGATAAGTTAACTATTTCAAAAATTATTAACTTATTAGACAGTCAATTTTCATTTAATTATAAAACTGCTTATGGTTCAAAATTACCAGTTTTAGCTTTTTATTCAATTTATAAAATAATAATTAATGAAGTATCAAGATATGATAATTGTCATTTAAAAGAATTAGGTAGTCATACGACAAGTGATACTTCATCTAACAGTGCAGGAGATATTGAAGTATTTAAAGAGGATGTATTATTTGAAGCAATTGAAATTAAACTAGATATTCAAATTGATGCAAATATACTAAGAATAGCCAAAGAAAAAATAATAAAACATAACCCAAAAAGATATTATATTTTATCATATTATGATATTAAAAAAGAAGATGAAGAAGAGATAGATAAAATCATTCAAGAAGTAAAAAATGAACATGGTTGTCAAATAATTGTAAATGGAATTATGGCAACACTTAAATATTATATGAGACTTATCAGTGATTTGGAAATTTTTTATAATTCATATTCTAAATTAATTAATGATGATACAGAGTTAAAGTCAATTCATAAACAAAAATGGAATGAATTAACTTTGGAATTAAATAATGAGTTATAAATTTATTGATTTATTTGCAGGTATTGGTGGATTTAGAACAGGTTTTGAAAATAATGGATGTAATTGTGTCTTTAGCTCAGAGATAGACGAGCACGCTAGAGAGATGTACAAAGCCAATTATAATGAAGAAACATCTAAAGATATAACTCAAATAGATGAAAAAAAGATACCAAACCATGATATTTTGTTAGCAGGTTTTCCATGTCAGCCTTTTAGTATCGCAGGAGACAAAAAAGGATTTAATGATACCAGAGGAACGCTATTTTTTGATATTGAAAGAATATTAAAAGAGAAAAAACCAAAGGCTATTATTTTGGAAAATGTTAAACATTTCAAAAGTCATGATAGTGGAAATACTTTAAAAGTTATTTTAAATGCTTTAGAAAATATAGGATATACAACTTCTTGGAAAATACTAAATGCCAAAGATTTTGGTGTACCACAAAATAGAGAACGCACAATAATAGTAGGCTCATTAAATGGTATAAAATTTGATTTTAATAAAATAGAGATAAAGCAATCCTCTTTTATCAAAGATATTTTAGAAGATGATAATGGACAGATAGAGTATTTGAATGAAGATGAATATACACTTATTGAGAGTCCAAAAAGACAACCATCAGGACTTATCTTTGTTGGATATAGAAATAAAAATATTAGAATAAAAGGGACAAGAGAGAATACAAATCATCTCTCAAGAGTACATAAGCAACCAAATAGAATATACTCATCAGATGGAACACATCCCACGCTTTCATCAGGAGAATCAGCAGGAAGATATTTTGTATATCATAATGAAAGAGTACGAAAATTAACTCTAAAAGAGTGTTATCGGCTTATGGGTTTTCAAGATGACTTTAAATTAATTGGTTCAAAAGCCAAACTATACAATAGAATTGGTAATTCAATAGTAGTACCAATGGTAGAAGAGATAGCATCACAAGTTAAAGAGCAGATATTAAGTAAAACTGATAAGATTATAAAATGTAAAAAACCTATGAAACAGATGTCACTATTTGATTTTAGTATATATAATGAAGTAGGATAAATCCAATAAAAAACAGGAAAAAATATGAAATTCAAAAACTGTGGTGATACCACTCTAGGACTATATCCAGTAGTAGATGATTATAAAAAGCTACTACCATTATATGAGTCAGGTGTTACAACTGCTCAACTGCGTATCAAAGATATGAGTATAGATGATGTAGAAAATGAGATTATCAATGCTATAGAAGTCTCAAATAGATTTAATGCACGATTTTTCGTCAATGACTATTGGCAATTAGCAATAAAGCACAATGCTTATGGTATTCATCTAGGTCAAGAGGATATAGTAGAGGCTGATATAGATGCTATATATAAAGCAGGTATTCGTCTAGGTATTAGTACTCATACGACTGATGAGATAGATATAGCTTTGGGTATAGAACCATCGTATGTGGCTATTGGTCCGATATATGAGACTACATCCAAAGAGATGGTATATAATCCTGTAGGTATCGCCGACTTGAAGAGATGGGGAAGTAGTGTGGATTATCCTATAGTAGCTATCGGAGGTATAGATATAGATAATATAAAGACCGTCATAGATACAGATATGGCAGATGGTATAGCTATGATAGGAGGAGTATTGAGTGATGGTATAGTAGATAAGGATAAGGTGAAAGCTCTTTTGGAGTGCTTGGAAGTATAGCTTTTAATAAATCATTAACCCTCATTATTGTATGATTGAGACAATACTAATATAGGAGTTATAAATGATGAGAAAATATATAGGTATCTTATTTTTTGGATTAGTGCTTTTTGGTCTTGTGGGATGTGGTGGGGGAAGTACTACTGCTCCTTTGGATATTGATGATACTGAAAGTGATAATCTTGTACTGAATAATGGTACAGGTGATGAAAATATTACATCAAATGATATTAATAATACAGATGATGAAGCTACTCCACTACCCATTGCTTTTGAGGCTTTGAGTTTTAATATTGTAGATGATACTGCTTGGGATGAAATGGCTGTCAAGAAGGTATTGGATACTTTTGCTTATGGAGGTCATATTACTGATGCACAGATGAAGATATGGGCTGATATGTCTGCATCTGATGCTATCGTAGAGATATTGACTATGAATGCCAAAAACTCTATCTTGTCTCCTAGTAGTGATAATCTGATTGATAGTACCTCTTTGGAGAAGTTGGCTAATCTTTGGAATAGTGATAGTAGTGATAACTTCTTGGATGTGGATGAGAGAGATAGTTTTGATACTGCATCTTGGAGTGTTCATGAGAAAAGTTGGCTATTGGCTGTGATGAGTCGTGGGCTTAATCCATTTTTGCATAGAGTAGGACTATGGGAGAGTAACTATCATATGTCTATCAATGCTGATGTTGGTATATATCCTACTGTAATGCTACATCATTATGATAATATCGTGCAGAAACTAGCAGATGGTAGTGCTTATAACGCAGTGATAGCACAAGGGGCAAAAAACGCAGGAGTGGCATATCAGTATGGACACAATCGAAATGTATTTGTAGATGGACAGTTTCGTGGTAACGAGGATTTTGCTAGAGAGTATCATCAACTATTTTTGGGTATATTGGGAGAGTATGACCATGATTATCATGAGAGTACTACTATCCCATATACGGCTAGGGCTTTGACTGATATGAGTGCCAAATGGAGAAGCACAGAAGATGGTGGACCAGAGACTGAGATTACATTTGGTAGTGACAATCACTACTCTGGAGATTTGAAAATACTCAATAATATCATACCATCATCACCAACAGCTCCATCTCAACTAGAAGCTATAGCCAAGATAGGTATAGAACACGCAGAGAGTCTAGCCAATCTACCAATGATGATAATCAGACACTTCGCAGATGACAATATCACAGATGAGGCTACAACTAGGATAAGAGATAGCTGGAGTAGTATGAGTGAGAAACCTCTTCTCAAATTCTTACGAGCTTATGCTATATCTACTGATTTTCACAATGCCTCACGATACAAATACAAGACCTCTATAGATAGAACTGTGGGAGTATTTAATATGATGATAGTC
>DAOVZV010000182.1 GCA_030634925.1 Sulfurovum sp. | reverse complement strand
CTTTGATTATTGGATTAAATGCTATATTTGACGCGATTGATAAAGAGGGGCTTGATAATCTATACTCCAATACACGCAAACGAGCCAATGCTACACAAAAAGCATTAGAGGCTATAGGGTTTGATATATATCCCAACTCTCCTGCTCCATCTATGAGTACAGTTATTGATGAAGATGCAGAGCCTATCCGTAAACTACTCAAAACAAAATATGGAGTCAATATAGCAGGAGGTCAAGACCACCTAAAAGGCAAGATTTTCCGTATCAATCAAATGGGACTTATCCCTGTATATGAATCTGCTTGGGTGGTAAATGCTATAGAGTTGGCACTATCAGACCTAGGCAAAAGAGATTTTGACGGAACTGCTAGTCGTATATTTAATGAAAACTATTTTAAGGCATAAATCAGATGATATTTGAACACGAAATACCCAGCCAATCAAAGCTATATTTTGGTAATAGTGCCAAGATAAAAAGAGATATAGAGTATATAGCTAGTGAAGCACTAGACAATCTAGGATTTGAAGAGATAGTAACTCCACTATTTTCATACCATCAACACGAATCATTTGATGACAAAAAACCACTATTGAGACTCAATGATGAATCAAATAATGAAGTTACACTCCGTGCTGATTCTACAGCAGATGTAGTCCGTATTGTCACCAAGAGATTGGGACGAAGTACAGAGTCCAAGAAGTGGTTTTATATTCAGCCGACTGTGACATTCCCCACCAAAGAGCAGTATCAGATAGGTGCAGAGATTATAGATGGTAGCTTTGAAGATGTAAGCCAAACGGCTATCACTCTTCTAGCTCAGATAGAAGCAGATGCGATAATGCAAATTGCTAATATCCGTATCCCTCATATACTCAACGAGCAGTATGGAATATCTTTGGATGTGTTAAAATCTATGCACATAGAGAAGATTATGTGTGTAGATTTGCCTTGGATAGAACAGCTTGTACGATTACACAAAGTAGAAGACTTGGATGATTTGACACCTTTCCCATCAGATATAGCAGATGAGTTGTCCAAGATAAAAGAGACTATATCAAATATAGAGTATGAACATATCGTCATATCTCCACTATTTTATGCAAAGATGAGATATTATGACTCTTTGACATTTAGGATGTTTGATGGTAATAGCCTTTTGGCTATGGGTGGGATTTATAAAATAGATGGCGTAAAAGCATCAGGATTTGCACTATATACAGATGAGTGTATCGCCAATAAAATGAACAAAGAGGATAGTACAGATGACTAAAGCAGATTTAATTGTAGGTCTCCAATGGGGAGATGAAGGTAAAGGCAAGATAGTAGACCACATGGCTCAAACACACGATTACGTATGCCGTTTTGCAGGTGGACACAATGCAGGTCATACAATAGTCATAGGGGAAGATGTTTACGCATTGCATCTTATACCATCAGGCGTACTCAATCCAAATGCCAAAAATATAGTAGGAAACGGTGTAGTAATATCACCAAAAGATTTCATCATAGAGATGGAACAGTTTGATAACCTAGAGGGTAGATTGTTCCTATCAGACAAAGCTCATATACTTCTACCATACCACGCACTCATCGACCAAGCCAAAGAGAAGATGAAAGGCGATAACGCCATTGGTACAACAGGAAAAGGCATTGGACCAGCCTACGGTGACAAGATTACAAGAGTAGGACACAGATTGGGTGAACTCAAAAACCCAACAAAGCTAAGAGACAAGATAATAGCATACTTCGATATGAACAAATCTATCTTTGACGCGATGGGAGTAGAAGCACCACAATCACAAGCCCTACTAGAAGAGCTAAATGGATACAAAGATATACTAGGAGAGTTCATCACAGATACTACACAGATGATGTGGAAGATTATGGAAGAGAACAAAAAGATACTCCTAGAGGGAGCTCAAGGTACAATGCTAGATATTGACCATGGGACATATCCTTTCGTCACATCATCCACAACAGTAAGTGCTGGTGCTTGTGCAGGATTAGGTATCAATCCCAAAGATTTGGGCAAAGTAACTGGTATAGCAAAAGCATACTGTACAAGAGTAGGAAATGGACCATTCCCAAGTGAAGACTTCGGAGATGAAGGAAAACTACTACGCAAAAATGGTCATGAATTTGGTACAACCACAGGAAGACCGAGAAGATGTGGATGGTTCGATGCCGTCGCTATGCGTCACGCAGTCAGAGTCAATGGCACAGACCAAGTAGCACTAATGAAACTAGATGTACTAGATGGCTTCAAAGAGGTCAAAGTCTGTACGGCGTATATGGTAGATGGTGTAGAGATAAACTATGTACCTTATGACCTAGAAGATGCAACACCAATATACAAAAGCTTCGCAGGGTGGGACAAAACAGAAGGCGTAAGAGACTTCGATTCTCTACCTACTACAGCCAAAGATTATATAGTAGCACTAGAAGAGATGATAGGCACAAAGATAGGCATAATATCCACAAGTCCACAAAGAGAAGATACTATTATTAGAGGGTAGTTTTTACTTGTTTGATAGCTCCCTATTAGCTTATTTATGGTTAATGAGTGGTTTGATATAGAGAGTTTCATAACGAAAGTAAAGTATGTTATAGTAGAAATTAAAAAGGACTAAGAACCATGGATGTCAAAGAAATAACAGATAATATATTAGAGAAGGCTGAAAATATAGATATAAGTGTCATTAATCTATCGCTAGATCTAGATACAAAAAAAGGTATAAAGAACTTTATTCGTGACTTTCTTATAAAGAGAGAGCTAAAAAAGAAAGCTAAAGAATTGGCTAATCATGATAGTTCAGGAGAAACTAATGATATAGATAAGTTAAGTTCTGCCGATAGCATACTAATAGATTATGACAAAAGAATAGAGACAGAGAAAAAAGTAGAAGTATATAGAAAGGCATTGACAGATGCAGAAAATAATATTTCAAAATATATAAGTTCCCTAGAAAATTTTAAGTCTTCTTTCGAAGTAGATGATATATCAGAACTAAAAGGATTAGCTGAAACTAAAGACCTAATACAAGCAAAAACTACTACTATGTTTGAGAAAAAAAATTCACGACTGAGATTTCAAGAGAAGCATAAACTAGATATAGAAGCAGACTATCCAGAAAGTAAAGTTTTATTTTGGGGAATACTGTTTATTGTCTTGATACTAGAATCTATAGCCAATTCATACTTTTATGCTCAGGGAAGTGACCTTGGACTGCTAGGTGGCGTGTTACAAGCTTTCTTGGTATCTATCACTAATGTTGTTATGTCCTTTGGTATAGGATTTATATTATTTAGGTACACTAATCATATATCAATTTTCAAAAAAATAATTGCTTGGATAGGTATAACACTTTCTTTTTTTATGATTTCTTTTTTACACTTAATTACAGCACATTATAGAGAGATACTTATAAAGTATCCTGATGATAGTGTAAAAAATGTTATATATGAGACTTGGAACAATCCTTTTAATTTATCCGATTTTGACTCCTTTATTCTAATAGTTATAGGTTATGCTATTAGTATTTTTATTGTTCTTAAATCTTATAAGTATGATGATCGCTATCCTCATTATGGTCAAATAGACCGAGAAT
>DAOVZV010000233.1 GCA_030634925.1 Sulfurovum sp. | reverse complement strand
TTAAATTTTGTACAAAAAGATATTGTCAAAAAATCTATCAAAGAAGCAGGTCGTATTTTTATGGTCAAAGAGATAGCATCAGATTATGATATTGTAGAAAATACAGCAAGAACTTATCTAAAAAAATTGGTAGAATATAAAATTTTAATAGCCTATAAAAAGGGTCGTTCTGTTGGATATATTGCTCCTTCAAATTTGAGAGAAGTATTTAAAAATTAAGTTCCTAATATCACTATGTTATAATACATAAAATAGACAAGATTAAGGAAAAATAATGTTCACAGGTCTAATCAGAGAGATAGCTAAAGTAAAAAGCTATGAAAACAATATTTTGACTATTCTAGCCAAACACAAAGCAAAGCTAGGAGACTCTATTGCTATCAATGGAGTGTGTCTTACTGTTATAGATACATATAGCGATGGTTTCGCACTAGAGTTGGCAGATGAGACGAGGTCTATCATTGATGAATCCAAAATATCTGGTGAGGTACATATCGAACCTGCTATGATGATGGGAGATAGATTTGAGGGGCATATTGTCCAAGGTCATGTAGATTGTGTAGGTGTAGTAGAACAGATGCAAGATAGAGATAATGCCATTGATTTTATCATCAAAGTAGATAAAAAGTATATAGCTCATATCGTACCAAAAGGGTCTATCACCATTGATGGTATATCACTTACAGTCAATGATGTCAGTAGTGATACATTTAGACTCACTATCATACCTCATACACTACAAAATACTCTAATGAAAAACTACGATATAGGAACAAGCCTAAATATAGAAACAGATGTATTTGCCAGATATATAGACCATATATTAGCTCACAAATCAGCACCTAAGTCTATGGAATGGGGTGATATAGATAGCGTTCAGATGAGCTATTGATGAATATATATGAGTATATCACTCCTCCCAAAGGAGAGATATTTGATAATATACTTCAACACAAAAATATCCAAATCACGAGGATAATAAGCTCTGAAAACATAACTCCAAAAGAGTATAATCAAGATGTAGATGAGTGGGTGATAGTCATAGAAGGTGGTGCGATATTGGATATAAATGGAGAGAGAAAATCTCTACAAAAGGGTGACTCAATACTCATAAGGGCTCATACTCCTCATACTGTATTATCTACAGTAGAGGATACTATTTGGTTGGCTATCTATATATCTTGAATGATAGGTTTCTTTCAAAATTTGTACCACCATTTATTATAAGGTGAATAAATCCACCCTACGCGTCTGATTTATATATCTTGACTAATGTACACTCTTGCGAATGATAGTATCTATCTTTGATATTTCTCCGTTTTTCCATTTACCACTATGGCTATATATTACTTTAGCTTTTTTATCTGTAACCAATACATTATACTCATTATCTATAGCTTTCCAAGACTTGACCAATACAGACTCTTTGTCTAGTACATATATTCTCTTTGGATAATCTTCTGCTTTTTCTTTGAGGAACTTTTTGAGTACTGCATTTGGTTTCCATGTAGCTTTTAGATTTAAAATCACTACAATCTGAAACTTACCAAAATCTAGTTCTTTTTCCAATGCCTCTATCTCTGGCTTGAATGCTGTACCTTTGCTCTTCTCATCAGGGTCCACATACATAATCATACTTACCTTACCATTGAGCATAGATGAGTCCCACGCTTTACCATCTAAATAGCTTACTGTATTTCCATCCATTTGTACTTTGGATAATACATCTCCTACATTTACATCTGCTACCAATGACGACCACATTAACGCTATAGCTACTATTATTCTATTCATAAATTTTCCTTTTTTTATTTTGAATAATGAATTTTATAATAACTCTATTAATGGAATATTAATTGACAATTAATATTTATAAGTACTAAAATAAGGTTAATGTAAAGTTAATAAAATATAATTACACTATCATATAATAAAGGAATATTAATGAAAAGAATTTTAATGCCAATTTTGGCTAGTGCATTTATAGCATCTTCTGCTTTTGCAGGAGGAAAAGGTGTCATCCAAACAGATGATGTAGTAATAGACATACCAGATGAGATGGAATCAATAGTATATGGAACATACTATACAGTTGGTCTAAAAGTAGGAACACTAGGTCTAGGGCTAGATGTATCTTATCCACTTACTCATAATTTTAGTATCCGTGGTAATATTAATGGACTTAATTATACATCAAGTATTAACGATATTCTTTCAAGTGAAGATGGATTTGAATCATTAGGTGCTAATGCAGACCTTACAGTTGATTTCTTAACAGCAGGTCTATTAGTAGATTATTTTCCATTTGAACATAGTGACTTTAGATTATCTGCTGGTGTTTATTATAATGCTAATGAACTAAGTGTACAAGCTACAAGTAAAGATAATCAATCTTTTACAGGAGTAACATTTACACCTGATGAATTAGGTACAGCAACAGGAAAACTTGTAGTTGATGAAATATCTCCTTATATTGGAATAGGTTGGGGAAATAGAGGTGATGAAAAAGGTTGGAGTTGGTCTTTGGATATAGGAGCATTATATCAAAATGTACCAAAAATTGAACTAAATGCAGACCCTGATATAGCTCAAATAATTACTAATGCTACAGCTATTGACCCTACTACAGGTTTACTAATTGCTACTAATGCTGAATTTCAAAACTTAGTAACCCAAGAAGAAGTAAAAGCAAATAATGAAATTCAAAGTAGTGAACTTAAAGATTATACTAAATTCTGGCCAGTTATCGCATTTGGTATCACTTACTCTTTCTAAGAGTATAAAATAAAAACAAAAAGGAGACGAGATGAGAAAATTAATAGCTTCTATACTTATAGCTACTTCTGCTTACGCAGGAGGGACGAAGGATATAGTCGAGCCAGTGTGTGTTGTGATTGAAGTGC
>DAOVZV010000032.1 GCA_030634925.1 Sulfurovum sp. | reverse complement strand
TTCTAATATCTGTAATAGACTTTATACTCTTTTTTGATACTAAGTACAACAAAGACCTACTAGGTGAACAGACTATACCATATCCTTTATATTCATCTTCTCCTAGTAGAGAGTTATTCTTTATACCCAATACATCACCACGAACAATAGATATATTTGATTTTGATTTTTTGAGGTTGGCAATAGCATCTAGGCTACCTGTTGTAGGTATTCTTCTGATATTCAACTCTTTATACTTATCACTAAAAAAGATACTATCTGTATCTATAGACAAATCTTCATCTATAGATATAAAAATATCTTTGAATATATTTACATCGTCCATTTTTGTATCATATCGTTTTTTGGTCTCTTCTCCTGATGAGACAATAGTAATAAGAACAAAGATTAATATTCTTTTCCACATACTATTTACCTTTATCGTTTGGTACAGCTTTTATGACTTTAAATGAAAAGTTTACTGGTACTATCTGTATAGTATTGTATCTGACCTTTATCACTTCAAGTATCAATCTACCTGTATAAGTACCCTCTTCCATAGATGAGCTTTTCAAAAAGCTTTTTTCTATTTTAAACTCATATTGACCAATCTCTCCTGCTTTAATAATAATATTTTTAGGAGTCAATATTTTTATCAACATATCTGCTGTTATTCTATTATTATTTAGATTGTCTATTACTTTGTTATTTACCTTGACTATCAAATCACCATCTAATGTATTTTTGATATATACTGTCTTTATCTGATTATTGTCTTGAAACTCTATATCTTGTGGTAGTACTAGATAACCATCTTTGTATAGCTTATCATATATCAGCTCTTTTGTCTCTGTATTATCTTCTTTTTTACTTCTGATACACATACTCTTTTGTAAATCTTTTACTACTAATCCTGCTTCTTTACCTGCTATACCTTTGACTAATTTTGGCATCGCTTTACCACAAACTATTAGAGAGATAATCCACAATACCAAAAACACAGTAGCCATAAATATATAAAACGCATACATAGGATTTCTATCATAAAGAGGAAATCTTTTTAATGTTTTATTGAGGAATGTATTGACTGGAAATTTGGGAATATCTATATTATCTTTCACTAACTCTTTGTGTATTTTGGAGTATTTGAGCTTAAATGCCTTTTTGTCATTTGCTATCTCATCTTCTATCTCTGTCTCTATCACATCTACTTCATAATCATCTACGATTACTTCACTTTTGATAATATTTTCAAATACAGATGTAACTACACTACATTCACCCTCTCCATCAGTATAGTTACCACTAGTTATCAGCACCTGTGCAAATATCTTCTCTATAAAGTACTGTATCTCAAATGCTGTATGAGTAGCCAAGTATCTATCTCTAAAGCTACTTTGTGCATTCTCTAATGCAGATAAATCTATACAACTTACCTCTTTTGCATCTACCAAAAAATCATTTAAATATACATTTGTACGATAGACCAACCCCTTGACCGAGGTCTCTATCCTAATTCTACCTGTTCTATTTTTGGAGGGTCCCTGAGTTGTATGCACAGTTTCAAATATTATCTCTTCATTTTGATTTTGTTGCATCATTGTTCCTTTTAGAGTTGTATATTTTGAAGATTTAAAATCTTACCATTCTTACCCAAAGTGACATAGTCATGCTTTCGAATAAACTTCTTTGTACCACTATCTAGTCGTTGAGAATTGACATATACACCACTACTATTTGGTAAATCTTCGATAAAGTATCCTGTCTCATATATATATATATCTTTGCCTGTTCTTCAGATATATCTTCACCCTCTACTCTCATATCACAAGTAACTCCACTACCAACGATGATATAATCTCTCTTCTCTTCTTCTTTGGATTTAGACTCCAATATATTTTCCCAATCACCATCAAATACAGTAGCATTGATAAAGTGCAAAATCACCTTTGAGAAAAATGAGTTATCTATATTTAGATAAAGAGCATAATAACTCACCTTGAATTTATCTTGAAAAGCAAAAATACTCTTTAGACGAACAAGATTTTTCCATAAGGCTGTATTGGTAATATCTTCTCTTTCTATCTCTATCTTTAGACTTATATTCAATAATTCTATCAACATCTGATATATCTGCCAAGTAGTAATTTGAGGATTATCTCTAATATCGTGGGATATACTATGTGCAAATGATGCTACAGTACTCATACTAAACAGAGATTTACGAAAACCAAACTCATGCAAAAAATAGCCATACTTAGATATAGCATCAGATATAGCAAATCTCTCTTTTTGAGTAGTCAATATATTTTGACCTACCAATTTATTGGTATGAGTTATATCTATCTCATTCTCTTTGGCATCAAATGGATTGATAGGATTAGATATAACTGTAGATGTATTGTGCTTGATATATACACGCCCTAACTCTACTAGGTTTTTATCTCTTGTCATCTTCTCTGCTAGAGATACCTGATATTTATCTCCTATGGTATAATATATCTTGACATTTTTATCATCTCTTGATGACTCCAAGTCCATCATCTCTTTCTCATAAGATATATAGATATAAATCCAAGAACGGTTCTGATATTTCTCATTATGTATATCTGTAAGTACGATATATTCCCTATCTACAAATATCATATTACCAGATGCATCTATACAAGCCCCAGATTTCAAGACAAGGTTATCATTCTCTATTACCAACTCCAAAGAGTCCATAAATCCTACCAAAACACCTCTACCAACACCATATAGATTGAGTAGTGATAATTTTTGGTCGAAATATTCACTACTCAATCCTATCTGTTGTGGATTAAACTTAATCCCATCTACAAAATTACTTTTAATTAACTTCTCTACTGGTAACATTATCTATCCTCCTCCAAAAACATATTTCTCACTTTGAGATAAAGAGTATCATAAGTACTATCTTCATCTATTTTGTATTTGTTGCTGATTTTCTCAAATAGACTATTTTCATCTTCTTCTATCATAGAAGTTCTATTAGTCCTTGCATACTTTTTACTACTATCTATCCTATCTTTTGATTTAAACTTATTAGCTATATCATTCCCCAAAGATATATTATCTTCTCTAATAATCATAACTATCATCCCGTATATCATCATTAAAGCTAACTAATTTAGTATCACTAATATCTTCTTCTATATTATAATTATACTTTATAAATACCTTTGTATTTACAGGCTTCTCTTTATCAAATATATTTTGGATGATACTATATTTTCTACTCTCTTCATCCTTATCTTCAGATAGCTTATCTTCTATTATCACACTAAAAGCTCTCTGTCTTTTGGTAGATAAGTTTCTATTAAGAGGACTATTTTTATCATCATCTATAATAATATCTACATCCACCAATGCCTTTATCAAAATAATAAAATAGCTCTTTGTACCTCTTGATTGATAGAGTTCAACTACATTAGCTACTATTTTTCTCTTTGCCTTTTCATCTATTATATCACCATACTCTATACCAAACCAAGATGATAACCAATCTATATAATGAGAAGTCTCTGGTCTAAACTCTTTGCTGATATTAAAGATAATCTCATTGATATTTAATATAGAAGATTGTATTCCAAATAGATACCTTTTTAGGAAATTTTTGTCATGATATATCAAAGGCAAGAAATTCATCAAGGATTGAGAATTAAGAGTAATATCTATAACCTCATCTTCACCAAAACCATCCAAAGAGACTAAAGTTAGCTCACTAACTCCTCTAATCTCTACTATTTTTATATTACCAATTTCAATACTATTTTTCTCAAAAAAAGTCATCAATCTATAATAATCTATCTCTATTTTCATATCCAATATCTTTTGGATATACTTCAATGATGCCTTTTTAGATTTAAACATCATAATTTAGCTCCTCTACTATAATCTCCTCCACTACTACCAGTTGATTATATGTCAAATTTACCTTTTGTGTGAGATTGTGTGAACCATTTAGACTAAAGTTTATATCATTTATAAATATATTATTATCTGTACTATTGACAATACTATAAAAGTCACCCTTATTGATAAGTTTACCCAAAGGAAAACCTTCTCCTTTGTATCCTGTAAAAGGGTCAAAATATAGTGAAGCATTTGGTAGTAGTAACTTCTCCAATTCCATCTTTGATAGATTATAATTCTCTACTGTATAGAATAGTTTTATATATACTTTTAGAGTCACGATAGTAGGAGACAAAATTATAGGCTGTACAGTAATCAAACTTCTCTTGACTAAATAAGTCCTCAAATCATCTATTAGATTTTTGTTGATTACACCTCTATCTGCTATGATATTCTCTGTCAATGGGATAATAACCACTTCACCATCATTTGCACTACATTTTACCTTTTTGATAGCAGGTGAGAAGTTTTGTGCCAAAAGCTCATAATCTTCGATACTTATAGCTCTATTCATAGTTTTAAGTACAGATGGTGCATACTTTTTGAGGTCATTTAAAGTATCTCCATTTTCGCCATTTTCACTTGGTTTATAGTTGGTTACAGAGTCTATATAGTTGATAGACTCTCTCATTACAGTTAGCTCGTTCTTTGCTACATTTCCTCTCTTACCCTCTGTAATACTATACTCTCTAACAGTAATACTCTCTCCTAATTTGGGGATAGCTCCATATTCACCATCTCCAAACTCCAATACTCCTGTAACACCATTGAACCTAAATACATTATCATCTTTACCATAATCTATAAATCTATCAACAGCCTTAAACTCCTCATCTCCTACATATATCACAGGGTCTTTAGATAGATTATTGAAACCAAATTCAAATTGAAGATTTGGTAATCCATCAGATATATCCAATACCTCATCATAAAAGCTCTCTTGCTGTACGACATCTACAGTATTTAGCAAAACACCATTTACTTTTGGAGGATTTTTGATAGAGTTAAATTTGACTTGAGCTTTTATCCACATTCCACTATACTCTTCCATATATAGAGTATATTTCTCTAGTTTGGTTATCTCTGGTAATATTATCTTGACATCTCCACTCACAGTTAGACCATCTGTCTCATCTACTGTATCTGCTAGAGTTATCCATTTACCATCTAATAATAATTTCCACTCTATCACTCTTTGAGAAGAAAATATATTTCTATCTTCATCTATACTCTTGTCAATATCAAAGTATATACTTAAATAATCTTCACTAATATATGAATTAAATACCAAAAACATAGATTCCTCTTTTTCTATATTAGATTCAAATAGTATTTGTGGCATATTTTCTACAAATTCGACATCTTGATAGAGGAAGTTATTAAATGACCTACACTTATCCAAGTCTGCCCTAGGACGAGTATAATCTACTAACACTTCACTTAATACTGGTGGTCTTAGTGTAGATGGAGTATTGACTACAGTAGCACTCTTCTCATCATATTCACTCTTCTCTTCTTCTCCAAAATTACCCTCTACTATCTTGCATCGTATCCAGTAGCCATCTTCTCCATTTAGCTCTATCTTTAACATATCTTCTGGTACTTCAAATGATACAGTACCATCACTAGTCAAAGATTTGGTATTATCAAGTACTTTGAGATAATTCCACTGTGTACTATTGACAGGATATTCCCAAATAGTCTTTAGATTTTTACTTCCCTTAGGCAATATATAATCAGGATTAAGAGATTGTTTTATCTTGATTGAAACAGATGTATTTGGCACTCCAAATGCCTCATCATTGTTGATACAAAATACCTCTTCTACCATCTTATTATCTATCTTTGGTCTAGCTCCAAATGGATAAAAATCACTATTTAGATTTAGATTATCAAAGTTATGAAAACATAGGTTTGGTAATGCTCCATCATCATAGCTACTTGTTAAAACACCTATCTCATATATAGAAAACTCTTCCAACCAAGATGGTGATTCATTGAGAGTAGCCCTAATATGGTAGTTTGGTTCATTATCAAACATCTCTAATGGCAACTCTTTAAATTCACTATTGTCACCATCAAAGGTTACAGATAATATATCTGCATCCTTGTCATCTAGTGTAAACACTTGACTAAGTGTCTTATTGAGAGGTTGCCACTGAGTACCATTATAAAACTCCCAATCCATCTGCTGTATGAAGTCATCTTTTATCTTATGTACCCTCATAGTAGTAGGCAATCTAAATACGATAGCTACTTTTGCACTATATGTGAACACCTCTAAACTAGGAGAAGATAGATAAATTTGAGTGATATTATCACTAGCTCCATTTGAGCTAAATGGAGTAAAAGGCTCTTCATTATTTAGCATATTTAGATTATCCACCAAATCAAATCTCTGCCTATAGATATTGAAAGTCTTTGAATATATACTAGATAGTTTGAGATTTGATATATATAACTCTTTTGTAGTCTCAAAAAGTATAGGCTCTTCATCTCCCTCTGGTTCTGTAGCTATCTGTGAGCCTTTGGGTATAAGTATCGTATCTTTTTTCTCTTCTGTAGATTGATAACCCTCACTAAGACCAAATGTCACTTTTGACATAGAAGCCCTAGGAAGTCTCTGCTTGATACCTATCAAGTCCAAAAATGATAAATAATTCTTCTCTGGTACTTGATTGAGTCTAGTTATCACATCTTCAGTCATAGAACTAAGTAGCTCTATAATAGTAATACCTGGGTCACTAGGATTATGATTTGTCCACTCTGGACAATGTTTGACTATATTCTCTACAGCCTCATCTCTAATATCTTTGTATTTTCTATCATCTAATTTTATCTCTTTTAACATATCATCACCACCTTATTCAGATTCAACTAGATAAAATGGATATACCAAGTTATCTATTATATTTGTACTATTTATATAATACTCAACATCAATAGATATAGAATTACGATTGACTACCTCTACTGTTACATCTTTGATTGTAATCCTATGCTCCCACCTCTTCAAAGCATTCTCTACATACATCTTTGCTTTTGTACGAGTAGAAGCAGTGTTTAGTGCAAACATAAGCTCATGTATTTTGCATCCAAAGCCATAACGCATAACTCTCTCTCCTACCTTTGTAGATAGGATGATAAACATAGACTCCTTTACAGAGTCTTGCAAAGAGGCAAATCTCACTCCACCTTTGTTGTCAATATCAAAAGAGAGTGCAATTCCCTTACCCAAAAAAGAGTCATCTATCATCACTTATCCTTCTATTTAAATGTACCATTACTCACCACTTCAAAAAATGTACTATAACTACGATTAGAGTATATATGCTCACAAGAGGTGATATAATACTCTCCACTAAACTTTTTACCTACATTATCAATCTCTATAATCTTACCTGCCATAATCTTTGGCTCTCCGATACAATTACCATTTCCTCTTAAAAAAGTCATAGAAGCATTAGTAAGTTTGGATACAGCTATATCTTTTGCTTCTGCATTATCTAAGTTTGGTAAATCTATCTTATAAACTTTAGACTTATTTTTGAGATTTTTCTTTACCTCTTTTGTACCCATATCTTTGGGAGATACTACCTTTTTCTCATCACCTACTTTGGCTTTTTCTTCTATATTTTTCTTTTTTGTAGCATCCCAACTCGTTACAACTACCTCTTCTACTACTTCTGAACCATCTATTCTAACTTTGAAATTGGTAAACCTATCATTCCATACCAAAGTTACACTAGGCTTTTTGTCTTTATGTCTAGCATCTTTAAATACCATCTTACCATCTTCTATAGAAATCTCATATCCCAAGTTCTCTGCTCTGCGTCTTAGAAAATCTAGATTAGACTCATTATTTTGAAATATATACTCATGCTTTTTCTTTGTTGCAGTTATCTTTGATTGAAGTCCTGCTTCTGATGCCATTTTTTTAGCTATATCACTATCTTTCATCTTGACAAAAGGACGAGAGTGCCGTATCTTACTAAGCTTAAATAGCTTATCATAACAGATGAGTTCAATAGTCTTTGTACTTACACTAAATTCATAATCAATCCGTATAATCTCACCGATAAATACCTCTTCTGCTTCTTCAAATCCAATAGAGATACTAATCTCTTTACCTATTACAAAATTTGCATCCTCTTGTAAAACACTATCTAAATCACTAAATGTAACTTTTGCCATATCTATAGCATCTACAGTTGAACTTATCTTTGCTTTTAGAAGTTTACTATATGCCTCTTCTTTCAGCTCTTTTTTGTTTATTTTTATCTTTACAGTAGGTGTTATCATATCTATCCCAACTTGACCAAGCTACCCTTGAGAGCAGCGATAGCACTACTCTCTAGGGTCAATGGACCAGAAGCTTTTATTTTTGCTACAGCAGATACTTTTACATCTAGCTTTGCTTTGGTCTCTATTTTCATTGGAGCTTTTGATTTTATATCCAATTTACTTTTTGCCTCTATTTTAGTTACCTTTTTAGATTTTGTTTTGATATTTTTAGCATCTATTTTTAAATTTTTACCTACTTTTATATTTAGATTTTTTTTAACTTTCAAATCCATATTATCAGCTGTTTCTATAGTAAGTTTACCTTTGGAATATATCTTTATTTCTTCCCCACCCTCTTTATTATATATCTTCAATATTCCCTTACTTGATTTTAATTGTATTTTT